>JAZUGI010000136.1:0-49710 GCA_045641125.1 Akkermansia sp. | reverse complement strand
GAACGGGGGGTGCTACCAAAAATTCGCCCCACGTGTCAACGTGGGGGTAACCAACGGCGGCACGTTTCGGCACGGGAACCCCGCCTCGTCCCGCCATGGGGGGGCGAAAGGCGGGGCGGCTCCACTATCCCGCTGCACGTCTCTGGTCGCCTTTACTGACAAAATTCAAAGGAGGGGGCCTCAATTTTGGGCGATTTTCCTAACGATTGCCTATCAATGCGTAGAAAAAGACAAACTCAATCTTTGGGACACATGTGTCCCAAATCAATCAATGGGTAAATTTCCTTGACCTTGCAGCGCATTCCTGCTACAAGGGGGGCGGTTGTTCAACGCAACCGCTCCTTGTTATGAAAAGAACTGATATCGAGCGCATCCTGGGGGAAGGTCTCATCACACCCTCCCAGTATGATGCGATTATAGAAAAATTCCACTTGGAGGAGAACAAGAGCCACAAATGGCTGGCCGTGAGCCTGAGCTCCCTGGCGGGGCTGCTGGTGCTCGGCGGCATTATCATGCTCATCTCCGCCAACTGGGAATTCATCCCGCCCATGGTGAAGATGGGCACGGGCATAGCCCTTATGGTGCTCTTCTGGGTGCTGCACATCTGCTTTGCGGAGAAGCGCCCCGTCACGGCGGAGGCGTTCTCCCTGCTGGGCGGCGGCATGTGGCTGGCCAACATTGCCCTCTACGCGCAGATATTCAACCTGCAGAACCCCTTTGCGGAGGGCTGCGCGCTGTTCCTGGCGGGCATCATCCTGCTGCCGCTGCTCACGCGCCAACGCGTGCTGGTGGCGGCGGTTGCGGTTACCACGGTGGTGCTGTTCATAGCCGCCGTGGAAGGCGATTCCTCCCTCATCACGCTGCAACGGTTCGCCTTGCCGAATGAGGACACTTTCATCAATGCCGGCGTGAGCGCGCTGATTGTGTTCTGGTGGGTGGTGAGCGAGCGCTGCCGCAGCTGCAAGTGCTACCTGCGTTCCCACGCGTGGCTGGCCATCCCCGCCGGGCTGGCCCTGGTGTTCTTCTGGCAGGGCATCCTGCAATACATCGTGGATTGGCGTGAGCCCGCCGCCTACACCCTGCAGCAATGGGTGCCCACGCTGTGCGTGCTGGCAATTGTGCCGGTGGTGCTGCTTCTGTTCAAGCCCAAGGGCCCGTGGGGCCCCTGGCTGTTCTTCACGCTGTGCACCACGGTGGTGGCGTGCGCGTACGGGGTGCTGCGCCTGCCGGAGCTCGCGGAGCTGCCTGGGCGCCTCGTTGCCATTGGCCTGTGCTTTGCATACGGCGTGGTGTTCATGTTCACGGGTACGCGCTTCCTGCGCCTCTCCTGGATCAACTACGGCTCCCTGTTCATCGTCTGCGCCGGTCTTGCGCTCATGGCGGACGTGTTCAATTCCTACACGGAATCCGGCATCGCGCTCATCTTCTGCGGCGTGCTGCTCTTCGTGCTGCTCTGCCTGGTGGAATCCTCCCGCCGCAAGGTGGTAGCCAAGGTGCGTGAGGAGAAGATTGCCGCCGCCAAGGAGCAGCAAGGCCCGGCCCCCGCGCCTGCTGCGGCCCCCGCGCCGAAACCCGCGCCCGTTCCTGCGCCCAAGCCGCTTGCCAAGCCGGTGGCCGTGGCCAAGCCCGCGCCGGCTCCCGCTGCCGTGCCCCAGCCCGTGCCGGCTACCACACCCAAACCGGTGACGGCTCCGGCACCCATCCCGGCTCCGGCTTCCGTGCCGAAACCCGCGCCCGTTCCCGCGCCGGCAGCGCCGCCTGCGCCCACCCCGCCGCCTGCCGCTCCCGAAGCGGATAAGCCTGAAGCGGATAAGCCCGCAGAACCTGAAACCTCCACCCCCTCCCAGCAATGAAAATACTCCGTTATTTCCTGATTCTCCTGATTGTGGCCGCTCAGGTGGCCTACCTGGTGCACAGCTACGGCGAGCGCACCAAGGAGATTGAAAACGCACCCCACCTGATGCTCAAGTGCAACCAGTACGACCCCCGCGACATCCTGCGCGGCGACTACTTTGCCATCGACGCCAACTTCCTGCGGCTGGATTTCAATTCTCCCGTGTGGGGCAAATCCCTGTACTGGGGAGCGGAAATGCTCAAGGGTATCGACAACTCCCTAACCGAGGCAGATGCGGAAAGGCTCAAGTTCGCCCCGCGGGAGAAGGCCGCGGATGATGCCGTGGATTTGGCTTCATTGGACTGCAAACCGGTGGCCGTGTTCTGGAAGCAGGGTGAGAATGGCCTCCACACCGCCGTGCGCGTGGAGGCCATCGGCAGCGCGGCGGATGCCCCCGCAGAAGGCGAAATCCGCACCCGCATGGATGTGTCGTTCGACACACACACCGATTATTCCCGTGAAGAGGCCTCAACCGACAGGGTGTACGCCGATTTCCGCTTTGCCGGCATGGGGCGTTACGAATGCCTGCGCTTCTATATCCCGGACGGCATGGCGCCGAATTCCTTCGAGATGCCCTATGACTGGAACGAAAAGTTCAGCGTGGAGCTCATCTACCGCGAGGACGGCACCGTGATTCCCCACCAGCTTTACATGGACGGCAAACCGTATCTGGAAGCCGTGCAGTCCCTGCCCCGCAGGCAGGGACACCGCGGCTACAACCCCAGCCTGTACAACAAGGATGTAGAGGTGGTGCCTGTGCAGGTTGCGGAGGGCGATGGGAAAGAAACCACCGGGGAGGAAGAAACCGAGGAAAAGACCGGGCAGACCACGGAAGATGTGAAGCCTGCGGAATCCTCTGAGGAAGTTCAGCCCCAGCCCGCAGAGCAACCCCAGCCCGCAGAGCAACCCCAGCAGCAGGAGCAACCCCAGCAGCAGGAGCAGCCCCAGCCCGCAGAGCCTGCGCCCGCTGCAGAAGCTCCCGCTCCTGCCGAGGAAGAGGACGACGAAATCTGATTTCTCTGCACCAGCCTTTTTCAAGACCGTCCGGTGTTGAGCCGGGCGGTCTTTTTATTGGAAAGTGTGCAGGAAAGCGGAGTCGTCATGCCCCAGGTCAAGGCCCTCAAAATCGTTGTTGGCGCGGCGCACATCCTCCGGCACGCCCACGTATGCCATGAGGTCGTTTACCCAGGTGGCGCAGTTTTTATCCAGTGGGTTGTACTTGCACTCTCCCAAATGCTGCGACAGGTAGCATTGGGATTTCAGGGCGGCATCATTGATCCTTTGCATGAACTCCGCCATGCCCATGCCCTGCGGCGGCGGGATTTTATGGCCCTCGTAGTCGAAATCGCCCAAAAGGCCCTGCGTGTTGCAAAAGTACTCTTGAAAGGCTTCCACGTCCTCTGTGGAATTGACTTTGATTTCAATGTCGCACTGAGGCCAAATGGGAAACAGGGCGTAGCAAAGCACAAAGATTTTGCGGCCACGCTCATCTGCAATTTCCACGGTTTGGGCCGGATTGGGCGAATCCTCCCGGCGGTGGAAGGTCATGATGATGAAATGGTGGTTCCCCACCGGCGGAAAACACGCGATATCCCTGGCAGCCCAGTATACGCACCTGCCGTCATAGCCTGCTGTTTGTCCCGTTCCCATGGCACTCTCCATGGTATGCAAAACAGGTGGAGGAGTCAAACGAATTCCGGCTGCACCGCAGTGCCTCCTTGCAAATGAGCCCCGCTTAATAGTCAAACCTGTCGCCCTGTGTGAGCTCTGCGGGGTCGATGTACGGCACGGTGAAGCGGGGAATGCGGGCGAAGGCGCGGGGTATGTTTTCCTCCGTGATGAAGGTGTGGCGGTGCAGGGCGGCGGGGTAATCCACGGCGGGGTCTTGTGTGAAGATGGCGGCCGGGCCGATGACTAGGGTGTGCGCGGCCCGGGCGGAGGCGTGTCCGGCCCAGGCGGCGGGCAGTTTGTGGCGGTATGCCGCATGCTGGGCGGCCGGCATGGTTGGCGGGCACAGCAGGGCCAAATCCGGCTGCAGCTCCGCCATCAAGCGTTCGGCATCTCCTTCCAGGAAGCCGCTGGCGCGGTCCAGCCGTGAGCCGAGCAGGGAAAGCTCCTGCGTGAAGCGCGCGGGGGAGAGGGCCTGCAGCACGGCGGGATTGGCGGTGAACACGCGGCAGCTCAACTGCGGGTGGCGTGTGAAGAGCACCAGCGCAAAGGAGGCGTCTTCTACATACACCTTTTGCGGCGTGCCGGCTGGGAAAAAGTGTTCCGCCACCAAATCCGCGAGCTGGCAGTCCAGCCTGGCCCCGTCGTCTCCGCCGCCGGTGGGCGGTATGTACTCCGCGCCGCCGTGAACGCGGCGCAGCAGGCCCTGCCGCTGCATGGCCACCAAATCCGTGCGGATGGTTTCATCTGTCACGCCAATCTCCTGCGCGAGCTCGGATGAGCGGATGCTGCCGCGCTGCTCCAGCAGGCGCAGGATATACGCGCGTCTCTCATGTGCCACATACATGGGTGAGCGGGAAAATCAGTGTTGCAGCTTGGCGGAGAAATCATCCAGCTTGCTCAGCAGGGCGCTGCAGGCCTCCAGCAGGAGCGGGGCCTGCTCCATCTTGCCGGCGCAGGTGGTCAGCGCGTTCAGCCGCTCTGTGATGGCGCGCGCGCGGCGCAGCGCCAGATCTGCCGGGAAACGCTTCTGGCGCGTGAGCAGGATGGTGGCCAGAATGTGCGAAACCAGCACGGAGTAGCCGTTCACAAAGCGCTCGCCATCTGCCGTGAGCTTGCCGCGTGCGGGCACCAGCACATGCTTCTGCACCAGCGCCGTCATGCGGTTCGTTTCCTGGAACAGGCGGTGGTGCATGGCCTTGTCCACCTCCTGCGCGTATTCCTGCTCCACAAAGTCCAGCAGGTCCCAGTCGTCGGTGTCGGTGGGCGGCAGGTGCTCCTCGTCCTCCGCAGCGTGGCGCGCCAGGATATCCGTGCGGTCCATGACATAGGCGATGGAGTTGGCACCATCTCGCGAGAACTGGTACTTGCGGCGCACGGAGGGGTAGATGCTCATGCAGGCCTCCGCGCGGTTGAGGCGGTAATCCCAGTCGCAGGGGGGAAAACCGTTGTTGTTGATATCGTTGAAGGCGTGGCTGCGGAAGCGGCGCACGTTGAGCGCCACATGCTCGCGCAGGGCCTCCATGTTCATGAATTCCTGGGCGTTGGCCTCTGCCCAGCCCATCTGCCACTGCGGCAGCGAGATTTCGTAGCTGAACAGGGAGGTCTCTATCAGGATGCGCATCTCGTGGGAGAGGAAGAACTCGATGGAGAGCAGGTTGGACAGCGCGCGCTTGTTGTTGGCGTCCGGCTCGCGGCGGGAGAGGGTGATATCCCCCGCAATCGGCATGCGGTGGTCGTCCCGCAGGGTGCGCAGCACCTGGTGCTCCTCCCGGCGTTCCGGGGCGGCCCCCTTGTTCACGAAGCTCACGCGGCAGCCGGCGATATCCCGCAGGCAGTTGCCGCGCATGGTGTATTCCAGCGGCTCGCCCCCGTCTATGCCCCACAGCTGCAGGGTGACGGTGTTGCGCACGGTATTGTCGATAACGCCGTGGGAGATGAGCGGTGTGATGAGGGCGAGCATGGGGGGTAAAATCAGTTGCAGGTGGCGCGGGGCAGGGTGGCGGCCAGGCGCTCCACGGTTTCCGTGGCGTTCATGAGCTCCACCACGGCATCCCACTTGCCCTGCATAAGGGCGGCGCGGGGCTCCTCCGGCATGTGCAGGGGAATGCTCGTTCCGGGGCAGCTGAGCGTCATGGTTTCCAGATCCACGCACCATTCCGTGTCCGGCTGCCGCGTGGTGATTTCCATGGCGCGCTGCATGTCTGCAGCGGAGGCGCAGACGCAGGGGAGGCCGATACCGGAGCTGTTGCCGAAGAAGATTTCCGCGAAGGAGACGGCCACGACGGCGCGGATGCCGGAGCGCTTGATGCACTGTGGGGCGTGCTCGCGGGAGGAGCCGCAGCCGAAGTTTTCACCGCCCAGGATGATGCATGCGCCGCGGTGCTGCGGAGCATCGATGGGGTGGCCCTTGGTGCTGCCGTCCGCGTTGAAGCGTTCATCATAGAACATGGTGCCCGCCAGCTCGTCGAAGGTGATGCACTTCAGGAAGCGTGCGGGGATGATGCGGTCGGTGTCCATGTCCGCCCCGGGAACGGGGACGGCCTTGCCGCTGATGGAGATGATTTTTGCGAGTGCCATGGCGGAATAAGTGTTAGGCGTTGGAAACGATGGAGGGGAAGACCTCGCGCGCATCGGCCACGCAGCCGGTCAGGGCGGCGGCTGCGGCCATGGCGGGGCTCATGAGCAGCGTGCGCCCGGTGGGGCTTCCCTGGCGGCCCTTGAAGTTGCGGTTGCTGGTGCTGGCGCATACCTGGTCGCCCTCCAGGCGGTCCGGGTTCATGGCCAGGCACATGGAGCAGCCGGCCAGGCGCCACTCGAATCCGGCGGCGCGGAAGATATCGGCAATTCCCTCCTCCTCGCACTGGCGGGCGGTCATCTGGGAGCCCGGCACGGCGAGCGCGCGGATGCCCGGTGCCACGTGCTGGCCGCGGATGAGCTTGGCCACCTCTCGGAAATCGGAGATGCGGCCGTTGGTGCAGGAGCCGATGAAGACCACATCCACGGGGAAACCCTTGATGGGCTGGCCCGCGCACATCTTCATATACTCCAGCGCGGTGGTGCGCGCCTTGCGCGTCTCCTCGTCCGTGGCGTCCTCCGGTGCGGGGATGACGCCGTTGATGCCGATGTTCATATCCGGGGAGATGCCCCAGGTGACGGTGGGTTCGATATCCTCTGCGGCAATGGTCACCACGTCGTCGTATTCGGCATCCTCATCGCTGGCAATAGCCTTCCAGCGGGCCACGGCGGCATCCCACTCCGCACCCTTAGGTGCGTAGGGACGCCCCTTGAGGTATGCAAAGGTCTTTTCATCCGGGTTGATGTAGCCGCAGCGCGCCGCGCCCTCGATGGCGAGGTTGCAGATGGTGAGGCGGCCGTCCATTTCCATATCGCGGATAGCGGAGCCGCCGAACTCGTAAGCGTAGCCCAGGCCGCCCTTGGCCCCCAGGAGCCCGATGATGTGCAGCGCCACGTCCTTGGCGGTCACGCCGGGGCGCAGCTTGCCCTCCACCCGCACGGCACGCACCTTCAGGGGAGACATGGCGACGGTCTGCGTGGCGAGCACATCGCGCACCTGCGTGGTGCCGATACCCATGGCCACGGCTCCCATGGCACCGTGCGTGGCGGTGTGGGAATCACCGCACACAATGGTCATGCCCGGCTGGGAGATACCCAGCTCCGGACCCACCATGTGTACAATGCCCTGCTGGCCGCTGGGCAGGTCGAACAGGCGGATGTTGTTCTCCTTGCAGTTGCGGCGCAGCTCGCTGAGCATGGTGGCCGCGCGCGGGTCCGCGTAGGGCTCGGTCTGGTCGTCCGTGGGGATAATGTGGTCCGGCACGGCGAACAGGCGTTCCGGGTGCAGCACCGGCAGCCCCAGCTCCCGCAGCATGGCAAACGCCTGCGGAGAGGTCACCTCGTGCAGGTACATCGTGTCGATAAACAACTGCGTGCGCCCGTCCGGCAGCGTGCCGGCGTTGTGCGCCTCCCAAACTTTCCTGTAAAGAGTCTTGCCCATGGTATCTGGAAACACATACACTTTAGCACCCTTGGCAAGTACGGTCAAATATGCGTTGCGGCATATTCAGTCATGCTTGCGTGCCCGCTTGGCGGTGTAGGCATGGATGCGGGTCTGTACGTTCTGGCGCAGGTTTTCGTAGAAGAAGAAGGGATCGTAGGCGTGGTAGACGCCCTTGCCCATGAAGCCCATGCCGGATGGGGCGGAGGTGCCCGCCGGGAAGATGGGGTTGATGGTGCCGCGCTTGGGATTGATGACGGCACCGCAGTATTGGGGCTTGGAGGTTCCTCCGCCCAGGATGCTGCCCACCTGTGCGCCCTTGTTGAGCTCTGCGGGGGCTGGCGTGGCATCCGTTTTCCAGTTGAGCGGGTTGATGCAGAGGGAGCGCGCCCCGCGCGGCACCAGGGCGGAGCCGGTTACTTCCGGGGCTTCCGTGTTCCAGGAAACGAATACGCCGGTGTCGCTCTCACTCCGCGCGGGCTTGAGCTGCGGCGCGGCAGCGGTGTCCTTCTCTGTGATGCACCAGCCGATGAGGTAGGCGGCCACCATGCGCTTGGCCAGCTTGGGGTCCGCCAGCGCGTCCTTGATGAGGTGCAGCGCGTGCTCGCTCCCCTGGCTGAACCCGGCAATAATGAACGGGCGGCCCTTGCTGTCGTGCTCCAGAAAGTGCAGGAAGGCGTCCTTCACATCGCCGTATGCCACCTCCTGCGCCTTGGGGTCCATGTAGTGGGACATGGTTTTCTGGCGGTAGTACGGGGCGAAGAAGCGCGCGGCATCGGAGTAGATGCCTTTCTGCCCATCCACACTGCGCTTGAAAATGAAGCGAGAGGCGGTGCCGTTCACATCCATGTTCTGCTCCTGCCCTATGGAAACGGTGGGGCAGAGGAAGAACACGTCCACCGGCTTTTCCGCCGTGGCTTCCCCGCTTTCACGGTGTACCCAGAGCTTCTTGTCGGAATAATCCAGCCCAAAGGCGGTGGCCACCGCCAAAGCGCATGCCAGCATAAGGGAAAATGCCTTTTTCATGACTTCCTTAATAGCATCCAACAAACTGATGTGCAAGATTTTTTGCCGCCTCTTGCTCAATCCTGCCTATGCTCCTTCCGGGCGGTGAATGCGCGGATGCGGGTTTGCACGTTGCGGCGGTGGTTCTCGTAAAAGAAGCAGGGGTCCATACCGTGGTAGGAGCCTCCGCGCAGGTTGGGCGGGGCAGGGTGCTCCGGGGAGAAGACGGGATTCACGGTGCCGCGCTGCGGGTTGACGACTGCGCCGCAGAAGTGCGGCTGCAGCTTGCCCCGCGGTCCCAGGTCCATGCGCGCACCCTCGTTCAGCTCGGCGGGGGCTGGCGTGGCATCCGTTTTCCAGTTGAGCGGGTTGATACACAGGGAAAGCGTGTTGGCGGGCACCAGCATGGAGCCTTTCGTGTCTGCGGATTCCGTGTTCCATGAGATGAACACCCCGGTGTCGCTCTCCCCCTGCGCGGGCTTGAGCTGAGGGTGGCCCTCCGTATCGCTTGCCGTGACGCTCAGGCCGATCAGGTAGGCGGCCACCATGCGCTTGGCAATCTTGGGGTCAGCCAGCACGTCCTTGATGAGAAACATGGCCTGCTGGCTGCCCTGGCTGAAGCCGGCGATGATGAAGGGGCGCCCCTTGTTGTCGTGCTCCAGAAAGTGCAGGAACGCGGCCTTCACATCACCGTACGCCACCTCCTGCGCCTTGGGGTCCAGACGGTGGCTCATGGCCTTCAGGCGGTAGTAGGGTGCAAAGAAGCGCGCGGCATCGGCGTAGATGCCTTTTTCCGCCTCCACGGCGCGCTTGAATCCGGCGCGCAGTCCGGGATTGGTGACATCCATGTTCGCATCCTTCCCCGTATTGACGGTGGGGCTCAGGAAAAACACGTCCGCCGGTTTGTCTGCCGCAGGCTCGCCGTTTTCTCGGAGGGCCCACATCTCGTCAGATGAATAATCCAGCCCGAACGCAGCCGCCGTGAACGTCAACACAACCAGGAAAGCCTTTTTCATGCTCCCGATTGTATAACACCGGCGGCCGGTTGTAAACCACCATTAGTCCCCGCTCTTGAGGACGTTGATGAACGCCTCCTGGGGGATGTTGACGCGGCCGATGGCCTTCATGCGCTTCTTGCCCTCCTTCTGCTTTTCCAGGAGCTTGCGCTTGCGGGTGACATCACCGCCGTAGCATTTGGCGGTCACGTTCTTGCGCATGGGGGAAATGCTTTCGCGGGCGATGATCTTGCCGCCGATGCAGGCCTGGATGGCCACGGTGAAGAGCTGGCGAGGGATGACGTCCTTGAGCTTCACTGCCAGCTCGCGGCCCTGTGATTCCGCCCGGTCGCGGTGCACAATCATGGAGAACGCATCCACGGGCTCGCCGGCAATCATCATGTCCATCTTCACCAGCTTGGCGGCCTGGTAGCCGTCATACTCGTAATCCATGGAGCCGTAGCCGCGGGTGGTGCTCTTCAACTTGTCGTTGAAATCCACCAGGATTTCCGCCATGGGGATGCGGCAGGTGAGCATCACGCGGGTGTCGTCGATGGTTTCCGTGTGGTTGACCTCGCCGCGCTTCTCCATGACAATGCGCATGATATCCCCGATGTAGGCACTGGGAATCATGATGAACACCTTCACCATGGGCTCGCGGATTTCCTGGATTTCCTGCGGGTCCGGCAGAATGCTGGGGTTGTCCACCGTCAGCTCCGTGCCGTCGGTCTTGGTGACCTCGTAGATGACGGAGGGGTAGGTGGAGATGACATCCATGTTGAATTCGCGGCGCAGGCGCTCCTGGATAATCTCCATGTGCAGCAGGCCGAGGAAGCCGCAGCGGAAGCCGAATCCGAGCGCCACGGAGCTTTCGCCCATGTAGGTGAATGCGGCATCGTTGATTTGCAGCTTGGCCATGGCGGCCTTCAAGCTCTCATAGTCCGCGGAATCCACCGGGTAGATGCCGGAAAA
This sequence comes from Akkermansia sp., assembly GCA_045641125.1. Lineage (GTDB taxonomy): Bacteria > Verrucomicrobiota > Verrucomicrobiia > Verrucomicrobiales > Akkermansiaceae > Akkermansia. The sequence goes on along the minus strand of JAZUGI010000136.1, from coordinate 39,158 downwards.
CACCATGGGGCGGATTTCCTTGAAGCCCGGAAGCGGCTCCGAGCACGGATTCAGCAGGTTCGTGTAGGTGTCGCCTATCTTCACGTCCGCCGCCGTTTTCATGTTGGCGATGATGTAGCCCACATCCCCCGTCTCCAGGGCGTCCGTGGCCTGCATCTTGGGCGTGAAAATGCCCACTTCCTTCACCTCGTAGGTGTCGTCCGTGGCGAAAAGCTTCACCTTCATGCCGCGCTCCACGCGGCCGCTCACCAGGCGAACATAAGAAACCACGCCGCGGTAGGCATCGTACACGGAATCGAACACCAGCGCGCGCAGGTGGTCGTCCTCCGCCGGCTTGGGCGCGGGTATGCGGGTGACAATGGCCTCCAGCACCTCCTCAATGCCGATGCCGGCCTTGGCGGAGCAGAGAATGGCCTCCTCCCTGGGGATGCACACCACATCCTCCAGCTGGTGGTACACGCTGGGAAGGTTCGCGCTGGGAAGGTCTATCTTGTTGACGACGGGGACAATGGACAAGTCCTGGTCCAGCGCCAGGTGCATGTTGGCAAGCGTCTGCGCCTCCACGCCCTGTGCCGCGTCCACAATGAGCAGCGCGCCGTCGCACGCCGCCAGAGAGCGGGATACCTCGTAGGAGAAATCCACGTGCCCGGGCGTATCCAGCAGGTTCAGCTCGTAGGTCTTGCCGTCCTTCGCCTTGTAGCGCATGGTCACGGGGTGGGACTTGATGGTGATGCCCTTTTCACGCTCCAGATCCATGGCGTCCAGCAGCTGGTGCTGCTTGTCGCGCTCGCCGATGGTGTGGGTAAACTCCAGCAGACGGTCAGAGAGCGTTGTCTTGCCGTGGTCAATGTGCGCAATGATGGAAAAGTTGCGCTTCAGCGTGATATCCGTTGCCATGTCGCGCGGGGAAGATACGCCACCGCCTGCGGAAAGTCAAGCATATTCTCCAGAGCTCAATGCGCGGGCATCACGCATGCACATGTGTCCCAAAGATTGAGTTTGCCTTTTTCTACGCGTTGATAGGCAATCATTTGGAAAATCGACCAAATTTGATGCACCCTCCTTTGAATTTTGTCAGTAAAGGCGGCCAGAGATGTGCAACCGGAGATGCCATCCACCCCGCAGAGCGGGGTTCGGTATAGAGACGTTAGGACGGTGGTTGCCCCCTGCGCGTAGTGGTGCGGCGCCTTATTCCCCCATGTCCTTCAGCCGTTGCCGAGCTTGCTCATTCCCCTGGTCTGCAGCCTTGCGGAGCCATTTGGCGGCCTCCTGCCGGTCGGCGGGCACGCCCTCGCCGTTGGCATAGAACTTGCCGAGAGTGGCTTGGGCATCGGGGAAGCCCTGCTCGGCAGACATGCGGATCCACTTCACGGCTTCCTTCATGTCCATTTCCACCCCCTCGCCGTTGGCGTAGAATACACCGAAGTTGTACTGGGCGTTGGCATTTCCCGCCTCCGCGGCCTTGCGGAAGCACTCTACAGCCTTGGCCTCGTCCTTTTCCACGCCCAAACCAAGGAAATAGCATTCGCCGAGGCGGCAGTGCGCCTCGGTATGTCCTCCCTGCTCGGCAGCAGTGCGGAACCACTTGTAGGCTTCCTTCAAGTCCTTTTCCACGCCCTCTCCATCGTTGTAGCACGTGCCAAGGTTGAACTGGGCCTCTGCATACCCTTGCTCGGCAGCCAGGCGATACCACTTGGCGGCTTCCTTCAAGTCCTTTTCCACGCCCTCTCCATTGTAGTAGCTCGTGGCGAGGATGTTTTGGGCCTCTGCATCCCCATGCTCGGCAGCCTTGCGGAACCACTTGGTGGCTTCCGCCTGGTCCGTGTCCACTCCTCCTCCCCCTGCGTAGCATTTGCCGAGGTTCATCTGAGCCCGCGCGAAGCCTTGCCCGGCGGCCTTCCTGAACCACTCGACGGCTTGCTTCATGTCCAGCGGGCCTCCTGCACCGGTTGCATAGAATTCGCCGAGGGTGCATTGCGCGCCGGCATCCCCTTGCTCTGCAGCCTTGCGGAACCATTTGGCGGCTTCCGCCATGTCCTGTTCCACGCCCTCGCCGTTGGCGTAGCATGCGGCGAGGTTGCTTTGAGCCTTTGCATCCCCTTGCCCGGCGGCCTTGCGATACCACTTCACGGCTTCCTTCAAGTCCTTTTCCACGCCCTCGCCGCAGGCGTAGCATTGGCCGAGAAGGCCGCAGGCAGAGGGTTCACCCTGTTCTGCCGCCTTGCGGAAATGAATGGCGGCTTGCTTCATGTCCTTTTTCACGCCGACACCGTTGGCGTAGAGGCGTCCGAGCATGGCTTCTGCCTCGGAAAAACCCTGTTCTGCCGCCAAGCGGAACCACTTGGCCGCTTCCGTCGGGTCTTGGTTCACGCCATTGCCGTGGAGATAGGATTGTCCGAGGTTGTATTGAGCCTGGGTATCCCCTTGCTCGGCAGCCTTGCGGAACCACTTCACCGCTTCCGCCATGTCCTGTTCCACACCGAAACCTTGGAGATAGCATTTGCCGAGGTTTGATTGGGCCTCGGCATTTCCTTGCCCGGCAGCCTTCCTGAACCACCCGACGGCTTGCTCCATATCCTGCGGGCAGCCTGAGCCGTTTGCACAGAATTCGCCAAGGATGCACTGGGCCTCAGCCTCACCCTGTTCTGCCGCCTTGCGGAACCACTTCACCGCTTCCGTCAGGTCCTGGTTCACGCCATTGCCGTTGTAGTAGCATGTGGCGAGGATGTTTTGGGCCTCTGCATCCCCCTGCTCGGCAGCCTTGCGGAACCACTTCACGGCTTCCCCCATGTCCTTTTCCACACCGAAGCCTTGGACATAGCACTTGCCGAGGTTGGTTTGGGCCTGGGTGTCCCCATGCTCGGCAGCGGCACGGAACCACCGGGCCGCTTCCCCCATGTCCTTTTCCACACCGAAGCCTTGGACATAGCACTTGCCGAGGTTTGATTGGGCCTGGACATCCCCCTGCTCGGCAGCGGCACGGAACCACCGAACCGCTTCCCCCATGTCCTTTTCCACTCCAAGGCCCCCGGCGTAGCATTTGCCGAGGCTGGTTTGGGCCTGGGTATCCCCATGCTCGGCAGCGGCACGGAACCACCGAACCGCTTCCGCCATGTCCTGTTCCACACCGAAACCTTGGATATAGCATTTGCCGAGGTTTGATTGGGCCTCGGCATTTCCTTGCCTGGCAGCCTTCTTGAGCCACTCTGCAGCCTGCTCCCGGTCCATGGACACCGCCTCGCCGTTGGCGTAGAATAGGCCGAGAATGCATTGGGCCTCTGCCTCCCCCTGTTCCGCAGCCTTGCGGAACCACTTCACGGCTTCCGCCTTGTCCGTGACCACTCCGGTTCCCCCAGCGTAGCATTTGCCGAGATAGGTTTGAGCCTCTGGCAAACCCTGTTCCGCGGCCTTGCGGAACCACTTGGCCGCTTCCTTAAAGTCCTTTTCCACACCCAAGCCGTTGGCATAGTATTTGCCGAGGTTGTGCTGGGCAACGGCATCCCCTTGTTCGGCCTCCTTGCGGTCGCGGCTGACAGCTTCAGCTATGTCCTCTTGCCCGCCTTTGGGGAAAATATGATCGAGCATGGCCTGCGCCTCCGGCAAACCCTGTTCCGCGGCTTTGCGCAACCACTTCACGGCTTCCCCCATGTCCTGTTCCACGCCTTCGCCCTTGGCGTAGAATTGAAAGAGCATGGCTTGGGCCTGGGGGTCACCTTTCCCGGCGGCCTCCCGGCACCATTTCACGGCTTCTTTCATGTCCTGCTCCACGCCTTCGCCCTTGGTGTATAAGAGAGCGAGCATGGCTTGGGCCTGGGGAGCACCTTTCCCGGCGGCCTCCCGGCACCACTTGACCGCTTCCTTCATGTCCTGTTCCACGCCGGCACCCTTGTAGTAGCACAGGGCAAGCTTGCCCATGGCCTCTGCGTTCCCCTGTTCTGCGGCTTTGCGGAACCACTTGTAGGCTTGCTCCATATTGAGTTCCGTCCCCACGCCTCTGGCGTAGCAGAGAGCGAGATTGCACTGGGCCTCTGCGTTCCCCTGCTCGGCGGCGGTTTGGTATTTCAGGAAATCGCTTGCAGAAATTTCTGCAAACAGCGGCTGCAACGCTATCAGGGTGGCGGCTGCAAGTGAATGGATTTTTTTGCTCATCGTCATGTAATGGTTTGAAATCAAGTTTAGGTCACTCTACTCCCTTTAAGCAGGAAGTCTAGCTGAATGTCGAATTTTTGCAAAGAAATTGAAAAAAACGACAAGAGTTCAGCGGTAAGTCAGCTCATGATAAAATATCCGCCGCACAGGTTGACGATGATGAGAATATCATAGGGAATGGTGAGGATGAAGATGGAGAGGAGCTTGTGCTTCTGCGGGACACAGACGAGAATGAGGGAGAGCAGGAAAAGCGCGAGTACAATAATCCCGAGTGCAAGCGCGAACGGATTGGCAATGTCATCTACAAGCACGGCGCACATACAAAGGATGCTACCCAGGGAGAAGGCGATTGCCGAGCGCAGCAGGATTGTTTGCTTCCACCTTTCAAGGCTTCCTGCGCGGATGGCGTAGGCGAGGATGATTGCCGGGAAAAATGCCATGGCGAACATCGGGATGTGCTGGCTTACCACGTACGCTGGACTTACGGCCGGTATTTCGATAAACAGGCGTTGCAGCGCAACTGGAACAGCGAAGGCAAGTGAAAGGAAATTCCCGGTCATGGACAAATAGCGTCGTCTCTCTGTTAGAGAGCAAAACTTGCGGTGTCGTTCAATTTTTGTCTCATGAAAATGAAAAGCCCGTCCGGTTGCACCGGACGGGCTTGAAAACGTGTTGTTCGGCTGCTTAGTTGGCAAGCACCACGGCGCCGCCGAGAACGATGATGGCGATGACAATCCAGATGATGACGATGCCGCGGCCTTCCGCTGCGTCGCCGGTGCCCTGGAGGTGGCCGTACTTGCCGCGGATGCGGCCCTTCTTCATGAAGCCGTCATAGTTCTTCTGGAGGAGGGTGGCTTCAATCTGGCGCATCATGTCCAGGAGCACGCCCACCAAGATGAGCAGGGAGGTGCCGCCGAAGAACTGGGTGACCAGCTGGGGCAGGCCGCCAAAGACGGACAGCAGGTTGGGCAGGAAGTACACCAGCGTGAGGAACAGGGAGCCGGCAAAGGTGAGGCGGCCCATGGTCTGGTCCAGGAAAGCGGCGGTGGGAGGCCCGGGGCGCACGCCGGGGATGTAGCCGCCGGAGCGCTTGAGGTCCTCGGAAATCTGCGGCGGCTGGAACATGGTGGCCACCCAGAAGTAGGAGAAGAAGTAGATCATGATGGCCGAGATGATGTAGAAGTAGACATCATTCGGGGAGAGCCAGTTGTTGATGACGGCGTTGATCCAGCTGTCCTGGGAGAAGACCTGGCGCGCGAGCATCTGGGGCAGGGCCATGATGGCGGTGGCGAAGATAACGGGCATCACGCCGGAGTAGTTGAGCTTGAGGGGCAGGTACTGGGTGCCGCCCTGGGTCATCTTGCCCTGGCCGAGCACGCGCTTGGCGTACTGCACGGGAACGCGGCGCTGCGCCTGGGTGATAACCACCACGAAGGCCACCACCAGCACCATGAACAGGATGAGCGCCACCATGCCCAGGGAACCCAGGGGGTCAATCTCCGTGCCGCCGTGCATCACGCAGGTTTTCCACGCAATGGAGAAGGCGCCGGGAAGCGCGTGGATGATGTTCACGGAGATGATGAGCGAGATGCCGTTGCCTACGCCGCGCTCCGTGATCTGGTCACCAATCCACATGAGGAACATGGTGCCGGTGACGATGATGAAGATGGTGGTGAAGGTAAAGACGGTGGAATTGACGGTGGGCATCACCAGGTCCGGCACGTCCAGGCCGATGGAGCTGGGGTTGTGCAGGGTCTGGGTGAGGAAGTAGCCCTGGATGACGGCGATGATGATGGCCAGGATACGCGTGTACTTGGTCATCTTCTGGCGCCCGCCCTCCTCACGCAGCATCTTCTGCCAGCTGGGCAGCACGGCACCCATGAGCTGGGTCATAATGGATGCGGAGATGTAGGGCATGATACCGAGCGCGAAAATGCCGCACTGCTGCAGGCCGCCACCGGAGAAGATGGTGAGGATGGAACCGAGGGCACCCAGCGGGCTGTCTCCGGATTCCGCCTGCTTCTGCATGAAATCGGAAAGGGTCTGCACATCCACGCCGGGCAGGGGCAGATGCACACCCATGCGCACGATGACAATCATGGCAAGGGTAAAGAGGATGCGCGCCCGGAGCTCGGGCACCTTCATGGTGTTGGCAAACGCAGATATCATGGCTTGTCTGGAAAGGAACTTGGTAAGGATTCGGCAGCGTTGGTTCGCGCCGGCGGCACGCGGCCGCCTTTGCGGGGTTCAGGCTTCTCGGGCGGGGGACTCCCCCTTCCTCATCCTGCACAGTTGCCTGGCAGCGCTGCGCTGCCCGGCCCCTGTGTAGTGATTTTTTTCAAGCTGCGGCACAGGGCCGCAGGAATTACGCCTTGGCGTCCTGGCTGAGCACCGTCACAGTGCCGCCGGCGGCCTGCACTTTCTGCACGGCTGCCGCGCTGGCAAAGTCCACGGTCACATTCAGGGCCTTGGAGAGGTTGCCGTTGGCCAGAAGCTTCACGGCGTCCACCTGACCCTTCACCAGGCCTTTCTCGCGCAGCTCGTTTTCGGAAACGGCGGCGCCGGCCTCAAAGAAGGCCTCCAGCTGGTTGAGGTTGACGATGGCCACATTGCTCTGGAAGCGGGCGTTGTTGAAGCCCTTCTTCGGCAGACGGCGGTGAAGGGGCATCTGGCCGCCTTCAAAGCCGGGGCGGATGGAGCCGCCGGAGCGGGCCTTCTGGCCCTTGTTGCCCTTGCCGCAGGTCTTGCCCAGGCCGGAGCTTTCACCGTTGCCGAGGCGCTTCTTGCGGTGCTTGGCACCGGGATTGGGCTGAAGTGTATGGAGTGTCAACATATTGATTGGAATCTATTGTTGAATGTTAGTAACTCAGATGGCGGATTCCTTCTTCTTCTTGCCGCGGGCGGACAGGATGGTGTCTGCCGTGCGCATGGAGAGCATGGCCTGCATGGTGGCCTTCACCACGTTGGCGGCGTTGGAGGAACCCAGGGACTTGGCGATGACGTTGTTGACGCCGGCGGCCTCCAGCACGGCACGCACCTTGTTGCTGGCCACCAGGCCAGTACCGGATGCGGCGGGCTTGAGGACGATCTTGGCGCCACCGAACTCGCTGTAGATCTCGTGCGGCAGGGTCTCGTTCACCACCACCACGTTCTTCATGGCGCGCTTGGCGGCGTCGGTGCCCTTGCGGATAGCGTCGGAGACCTCGTTGGCCTTGGCGAAGCCGTAGCCCACCTTGCCCTTCTGGTCGCCCACCACGATGAGCGCGGAGAAGGAGAAGCGGCGACCGCCCTTCACCACCTTGGCGCAGCGGTTCACGTACACCACCTTTTCCATGAGCTGGGGACCGTCCTCAGCCGGGGCCTCGTTGCGGCGGCCGCCTTCACGGCGGGGTCCGCGGGGTCCGCGGTTGTTGTCACGGTCGCGGCGGGGGCCACGGGGGGCCTGCTGCTGCTCGGTGGCCTCTGCGGTCACGGGAGCCTGCACAGTCTCGGTTGCTTCTTCAACCGGAGTTTTCGTTTCTTCAGGATTCATACTTGCAACCTTTCTGTTTAGAACTTGAGACCGGCTTCACGGGCGGCGTCGGCCAGGGCCTTCACCTTGCCGCAGTAGAGGAAACCTCCGCGGTCGAACACAACTTCCTTGATACCTGCTGCCAGTGCGCGCTCCGCAATCATGGAGCCCACCTTGGCGGCGCTTTCCTTGTTGGCCTTCTTCAGGTCCGCCTGCTTGGTGCAGGCGTTGCACAGCGTCACGCCCTTTGTGTCGTCGATGACCTGGGCATAGACATGCTGGTTGGAGAAGCAGACAGCCAGACGGGGGCGCTCAGGCGTACCGGAGAGCTTGCGGCGGATACGCGCATGAACACGGCTGCGGATGGCTTTGCGATTGATTGTACTCATATCTGTATAAACTTTCTGTTGGATTGTTAATAGGATGATTACTTGCCAACGCTCTTGCCTTCCTTGCGGCGGATGTGCTCACCAACGTAGTGGACACCCTTGCCCTTGTACGGCTCCGGCGGGTAGTAGCCGCGCACCTCGGCGGCGAACTGGCCAACCACCTGCTTGTCCACGCCTTCCACCTTCACCTTGGTGTTGTCCGTCACGGTGACGGTGACACCAGCGGGGATGGGGTGCAGGATGGGGTGGGACTTGCCCAGTGCCAGGTCCAGGTCCTTGCCCTTGACGGTGGCCTTGAAGCCCACGCCCACGATTTCGAGCTCCTTGCAGAAGCCCTTGGAAACGCCCTCCACCATGTTGGCCAGCAGGGAGCGGTTCGTGCCGTGCAGCGCACGCAGCTTGCGGGAGTCGTCGGCACGGGAAACGGTCAGCGTGTCACCTTCCACGGCGGCGGAAATGCCCTCCGGAAGGTTCCACTTGAGCTCGCCCTTGCCGCCCTTCACGGCAACCTCTGCACCCTTGATGGTGACAGTAACGCCGGCGGGGATGGAAATAACTTTCTTACCTACTCGAGACATATTCTATCTAAGGGTTGGGGGTTACCAGACAAGTGCCACAAGCTCACCGCCGATCTGCTGCTTGCGGGCCTTGGCGCCCGTCATCATGCCGGCGGAGGTGGAAACGATGGAAATACCCAGGCCGTTCATGACGTTGGGGATATCCGCGGAATGGACGTACTGGCGGCGGCCCGGCTTGGAGCAGCGCTTGACGCCCTGGATGATGGACTTGCCGTCCTTGGTGAACTTGGACTTGACGTTGATGACCTTGTCCTTGCCTTCACCGGTGACCTCGTAGCTCCAGATGTAGCCCTCCTCCTGAAGGATGCGGGCGATCTCCGCCTTGATGGCGGAATGGGGGACCTGGAACTGCTCGTTGCGGGCGGCACCTGCGTTCTTCACGCGGGTAAGGAAGTCTGCAATGGGATCTGTTAATACTGCCATGGTCGTATATTAGTTAGCGGTTTCTTCTTGCTTCTTGCTCGGCTTGCGGAAGGGAATGCCCAGTTCCGCCAGCAGGTCACGGCCTTCGTCATCCGTGGGTGCAGTCGTCACGAAGATGATGTCGAAGCCGATGTTGCGCTTGATCTGGTCCAGCTCGATCTCGGGGAAGATGCTCTGGTCGGAGATGCCGATAGCGTAGTTGCCGCGTCCGTCAAAGGAACGGGTGGGCAGGCCACGGAAGTCGCGGATGTTGGGGGCCGTGATGTTGATGAAACGATCAAGGAACTCCCACATCTGGGTGGAGCGCAGCGTCACGCGGGCGCCGAGGACTTCACCCTCACGCAGTTTGAAGTTAGCCACGCTCTTGCGGGCATAGGTGATAGCCGGCTTCTGGCCGGTGATTTTGGCGATTTCTGCAACTGCATCCTCAACAGCCTGCTTGCGGTCGGGCTGCTTGCCCATGCAGGTGGTGACAACAATCTTCTCCAAACGGGGAATCTGATGCACGTTGGTGTAGTTGTGCTTCGCCTGGAGGGCCGGAACGACCTTCTCCTTGTAGTATGTAAGCAATGTTGGTGTGCTCATAGTATTAATAGCGGGTCAGCTCTGTTATTGGTTATTGGTTTATGGCTTAAGCGCGGAGTCTCGGCCTTTCGGCGTCAGCTCACTTTCTTCACATTCGAGATGTGGATGGCGCCGTCGATTTCCTTGATGCCGCCGTCGGGATCGGACTCGCTGGGCTTGGTAGCCTTCTTGAGGGTGCGGGCACCCTCCACGGTCACGGTCTGCTTCTTGGCGTTCACGGAAAGCACGACACCACGCTTGCCCTTGCTCTTGCCGGCGATAATTTCGACGTTATCGCCTTTCTTCACATGGGTTTTCATCGTGTTAGTGTTTACTGTTTACGGTTGGATTCCGCCCTGCACCTACAGGACGGGGCGGCTATTATACGCGCATACGGCCATGCGTCAAGCAAAATTCCGCAGATTTTGAAAAAAAATCAGTTGGAGCGGGGGAAGGTTCTGCGGAAGGTTCCCACAAAGCGGATGAGCAGGAGTACCGCAGCCAGGGTGAGCCCCACGATGAAGCTCACCCAGGCACCCGCCGGGCCCAGCTGCGGGCAGAGCCAATCCGTGCGGATGAGGATGACCGCCACCGGGAAACCCACCATCCAGTAGGAGACGATATTCACCCAGGTGAGGGCCTTGGTGTCGTGGCAGGCGCGCAGGAGCCCGCTGAGGAAGGCTTGGGTGGTATCGGAGAACTGGTAGACGGCGCACAGGGTGACGAGGGGGACGGCGATCTGGATGATTTCGCTCTCGTGGGTGTAGAAGGAGACGATTTCCTCACTGAAGCAGAGCAGGCCGGACATGAAGAACGCCATGGCGACAAAGGCGCAGGCGGCGGCGGTGCGTATCAGTGCGGTGAAGGCGGGGCGGTTCTGCGCGCCCACGTGGTAGGCGGCACGGATGGAGGTGGCGATGCTGAGGCTCAGCGGCAGCATGAACACCACACCGGACATGTTGATGACAATTTGATGCGCAGAGACGGCAATCTTGCCGAGCGGGGCAATGACGGGAGTGAGGGCGGAGAAGAAGGTCATTTCGCACAGGGAGGCCACGCCAAGGGGGAAGCCCAGACGCAAGATTTTCCTCACCTGCTGGCGGTTGGCCTTGCGGCGCGATACCATGCACAGTGCGGCCGTGCGGTGCTGGCGGGATTTGAACATGAGCGCCAGCAGCCCCAGCACCATGGCCCAGTGGATGATGGAGGTGGCCAGCCCGCAGCCTGCGCCGCCCATGGCAGGGAACGGTCCCCAGCCGAACACAAACAGGAAGTTTGCCGGTATGTTCAGCCCCAACCCCAGCAGGGCGGCCACCATGCCGGGGCGCACCTGGCCGTTGCCTTCGAAATTGCCCTGTACCAGGCGCAGCAGCACGCTGGCAGGCACGCCCAGCATCATGAAATACACATACCAGCGCGCCGTGTGCGCCATGCCCGTGTCGTTCGTCACATGGTCGAAGATGAACGAGCCCAGGTAAAGAGCCACCAGCTCCACCGCCATCAGGAACCAGGCCAAGTGCAGGCCGCTGTGCAAGAGCGCGCCGATGCGCCCGGGGTTGCCCGCGCCGCGCAGGCGCGATATCATGGGCGTGACGATGGTGAGCACCATGCCCACCGCCACCAGGATGGGCATGGACACGGCTGCGCCCAGGCCCACGCCCGCCAGCTCCGTGGCCCCGGCGCGCCCGGCCACAATGGTATCGATAACGCCCATGCCCATGTGCAACAGGTTGGCTATGTACAGCGGTCCCATCAGGGAGAGCAGGCGGCGCATCTCCCCGCGGTCTATCCACCCACTGTGTTTTCCGTTTGCCATGGTGTGATAAAAATGCCTGCCTCCGTAGCGGAAGCAGGCATTGTAGCATCTGGAACGGGAATCGAACCCGTGTTGCAGGAATGAAAATCCTGAGTCCTAACCCCTAGACGATCCAGACATGGGTTGCACCTGCACAGCAGGCACGGCGGCATGTTAGCAGCATGTCTCCCCCATGGCAAGCCTAAATCTTGCTTTTTTGAAACTTTTTTTGTCTTGCCGCGTCAATCCTGCGGTTTTCTGCAGTCGATACGCAGGCTTCTGCGGGATGTGCTCTCGCCGCGGCGGCGTGCCCGCTCCGCTTCCCGTTGGGCGGCGGAGGGTGCGCCGTTGATGCGGTGGTCGAGCTCGTCGCACAGGGTTCGGCGGGCCAGGAAGCGGTTGGTTTCCCGCTCGCGCTCACGGTGGCAGTGCACCACGATTCCGCTGGGAACGTGGGTGAGGCAGACGCAGTTGTTGGTCTTGTTGACCTTTTGGCCGCCCTTGCCGGAGCCGCGCGTGAACTTTTCCTCCAGGTCGGCCTCACGGATGCCGAGAGCGCGCATGCGCTCGGCGAGTTCGGCTCGCTTGGCGGGGGAGACGGGCATGGGGGCGCGGTCAGGAGATTTCCACGTTGCCCTGCAGTGCCTCGCCGTCTGCAAAGCGGTGGGGAACATTCACCACCAGGCGCTTCACGTTCTTGAGCGAGGGCACGCCGAGCCCCTCCAGCGAATCCACCAGCTTGTACAGCTTGGAATCCAGCAGCACCACGGGTGCCACGCCTCCGCATTCCGGCGCAAGCGTCATTTGCCCGTCGGCATCGATAACCACCGCATCCGAGCGCAGCAGAAGCAAATCCGAGCAGGTTTTCACCGGGAAGAAGCGGGAGCGCGGCACGCACACCGCGCGTGCACCGGCAAAGCATTGAATGGCCGCGCCCATGGCGGTTTCCAGCTGGTACACCTTGGGGGATGCGGCATCCCGCGGGTCCACGGTTTTCACGTTGCGGATGACGGGCAGGGGCATCACGCCGCCGTGGGCGTCCAGGTAGTCCTTGAGCGCGTCCAGCCGCATCCAAAGGTTGTTGGTGTTGAAGAAGCGGTGCTTGTCGATGTCCTGGAACTCCGGCACGTCTGCGGCCGGGCACTGGGCCACTTCCCGGAGGATGGGCTGGCCGTCCGCCTTGCGGGTGGCCAGGTGGCCGCCTTTCTTGTCTGCCTCCGTGCGGCGGGTGACCTCCATCACGAAGGGTGCGCCGCTCTCTGCGAACCAGCGCAGGAAGCGCGTGTCCATCTGCGCTCCCAGGTTGTCGGAGTTGGAGACGAAGGCGTATTTCACGCCGGCGGCCAGCAACTTGTCCAGCCAGCCGGACCCCACCAGGGCGGGGTAGATGTCGCCGTGGCCGGGCGGGCACCACTCCAGGTCCGGGTTGGCGGGGTATTCCGCCGGCTGCAGGGTGTCCACGGTGAGCTTGGGCACGCGGTTCTGCAGCATCTCCACGGCGGTGCGGTCTGCAAAGCCGTCCTCCGCGTAGCGGGAGAGGTGGGTCATGGTGTCGGCAGACGTGGAGAAGGAATCCATGAGCAGCAGGTTCACGTGGCAGCCCGCCTGGCGGCGCAGGCTCTGCACCTGGCGCACAATGAGGTCCAGGAAGGTGACGCCGGGCTTGATTTCCAGCAGGCTCTTGGCCTTTTGCAGGCCCATGCTCGTGCCCAACCCGCCGTTGAGCTTCACCACCACGGTCTGCTGCAGCATGGCGGCATCCGCCGGTTCGGTCTGTGCCACCAGCTTTTCCCAGTCCTCCACTCCCTCTGCGGGGGAGATTTCGTTCTCGGATATCAGCATGGACTCGTTGGATGTCAGCACGCGCACGCTGTGGCGGAAAGCGTCAATGGCGGCGCGGGAGAGCCCCACGCCCTGCATCTTTTCTTCAATGGCGGAAAAATCGTTGCTCATGTCAGAAGTATACAACGCCCGCCCGCGCGCGCAAGGATTTTTTGAGAGAGAAAGGGAGCAACCGGAAAATACCGGTTGCTCCCTGGAAATCATAGCGTGCAAAGCGCACGGGTGGAAAGCGGGCAAGCCCTTATTCCTCCGTATCCGCTTCCGTCTCTGTTTCCGGCTCCTCCTCCGCGGCGGGTTCGGCGGGTTGCGGGGCAGCGGGCTGGGGGGCCGGCTGCTGGGCGGGGCGGCGGTGGCGTGATGCCTCCTGCAGGAAGAGCTCTGCCACGCGGAAGGCGCGGCGGGAGGCCTCCTGGGCGGTGCGGTCGTCCATCAGGGCAAGGCCCTCCTCCGTCACCTCGCCGAGGTAGATTTTCCACGCACGGCGCACCAGTTCGTCCGGGTCCACGCGGGGATTGGGCGTGTTCTGAGGCTGCTGGGCGTTGTCCTTGTTGCGGTTCCTGTTGCGGCGGCGCTTGCGGCGACCGCCGTTTCCGCCCTCGTTGCCGCCCACGGTTTCCGGGGTGGCAAAGCCGGGAGCCACCACCACGGGGCGGGAATCCGGGTTGGGAATATCATCCTCCCGTGCGGGGGCGGGGTGCTTCTCCTTGGGCTTCTGCTGTGTTTCCGCGGCGGGGGCGGCGGGTGCCGGTGCCGGGCTTTCCGCAGGCTTGGCCTTGGGGGCGGGCTTCTTCTTGGCGGGCTTCTCCTGCACCGTGGCGGGCGCGGCCGGGGTTTCCTCCTTCTTGGGGGCTGCAGCCTTGGCGGTCTTGGTGGTCTTGGCCTTGGCAACCTTGGCCTTGGGGGCGGCGGCGCCGGCATCCCCAGCGGCCTTGGAGGTCGTCTTGCGCTCTGCCGTCTTGCGCGGCTTGGCGGGCTTCTTCACGTCCTCTGCGGGCTGAATCTTGTCTTTTTCGTCCATATATGGTTTTCTTTATTGTTGTTCCGCCGCGTACGGATCCACCTTGAAGGCCCATTCAGCCTTGTGGCTGGTGCCGTTGGTGGTTTTCCAGGTAACGTGTACGGAGATGTTCGGCATGTAGATGCGCACAGGCACCTGCCATGAGATGGTTTTGGCGTTGGCATCCACGCGGGCGGGCACGCGGCCGAAACCGCTCACGCTCATGCGGAGGCTGTCCATATCCACTCCCGCCACACCGCTGAGGTTCGCCTCCACCACCTTGAAGTTGCAGGGTACGGTGGAGTCCGGCCGCGGCAGCACGGCGAAGGGGGGCGGCGGCGTGGTGGGCGGAAGCGTGCCCGGCTCCGTGCCCAGGGACATGGACGTGCCGGACTGTGCCACGCGGAAATCCATGGCGCTTTCAAAGATGCTGGGGTCTGTGCCGAACACCATGTAGCGGTGGATTTGGAAAGGGTCCTCCGTATCGGTCACCTTGCCGGGCAGCACGGTGAAGGCCGCCACATAGCCGTAGCCGGGGATGCGCTCCAGCATGGGCGGCGTGAAATAGCCGCCGGGGTAGCAGTAGGTGTTCACGGTGCCGAACAGCGTGGTGAGCCGCTTTTGGGAGAGGCCGAACTCCTGGTCGATGAGCGCGGTGTAGGCCGGGCTGTCCTGCGGCTCGCGGGCCTTCCAGTCCTTGGGGTACAGGTGGCTCACGGAGTGGCTGCCGATGCTCGCGCCGTGCTTCATCATCTCACGGATCATGTCCGGCGACATGCTGTCGCCGCGCCCGGAGAGATAGTGCGTGTACAGGAAAAGGTGGAAGGGATAGCCGTAGGATTTGAGGATGGGGTAGGCCTCCGTGTAGACGCTGCGCCAGCCGTCGTCCATGGTGATGAGCACGCACTTGGCGGGCAGGCGGCGTGCGCCGAAACGCCACTCCAGGAACTCCTGCATGCTGATGACGGTGAGGTCCGACTTGCTGATGTACTCCATCTGTTTGCGGAATTCCTCCGTGCGCATGCGCATCTCGGTCACGGGAGCGGTTTTGCTGAAATTGTGGTAGCCGAGCACGGCCACGCGCGTCTGGTCGCGGGACACGGGAACACCCTTGCCTGCAACGGGCTGGGCTGCAGGCTTCTGCGGCTTCACGGCGGGAATGGCCACCGGGCGCAGCGGCGCGGACGGGTCCACACGCACCGGCGCGGGGTCCACGCGCATGGGTTCCAGCTGCGCCTGCAACGCTCCCGCCACCAGCAGGAATGCCAGGCAGAAGACATGCAGCAGGGTATGGCCGGTGTTGTTCATCTGCCCCAAGCCTACCAGCAAATCCGCCTTATAGCAAGTTTATTTGATTTTGTTGCATGGTTCAGTTTTGCATTGAGATGCCCCGGCATTTTGTGTTATCATACGCGCGCATGCAAGAAACAGACATCACCTGCCAACCCACGCGCGACACGTTTGTACGGTTCGCGATTGTGCTGGTTGCGTTTTTCGGCTTCGGGCTGTATTTCTTTTATGACGGCTCGGTGGGCTACCGCAAGGCCAATGAGGTGTTTTTCAGCTATCAGGCCTTCGCCTCGCTGGGGCAGAAGGTGCAGCAGTCCGCCCCCGCCTCCTGGAAGGCCATGACGGCATCCGCCGCGCTGCTGCCTGCGGTGCAGACGGAGGACGGCCCCGTGATAGAAGGGGAGAAGGGGCTGCGCTTCCCGCTGCCGCAGGATTGCGAGGCCACCCGCAGCTGTCCGCCGGAGGTGCAGGACTACCAGGCCATGAGCAAGGGCTGGAACGATTGCTGGATTGCCTACACGGGCCGCATGCACTATCCCGCCCGCGCCGGTGAGCATCCGTACGATGAGGGAGCCATCCGCGAGCAGTGGTATGCGGGCGGCGGTTGCATGGTTGTCTCCCTGCTCATCGTGTGGCTCATGCTGCGCACCAAGGGGCGCGTGATGTCCCTGAGCGGCGATACCGTGACCGCTGCCGGGCAGCAGTTCCGCGTGGCAGACATTACCCGGCTGGACCTGCGCCAGTGGTGGGGCAAGGGCGTGAAAGGCGTTGCCTACGCCACCGTGAACGGCAGGAAAATCAAGATGGATGGCATGACCTACGGCGGCTTTGGAGAGAAGGGCACGGCAGATACGTTCATGAAGGCCCTGCTGGAGCAGTACAAGGGGGAGATTCTGGAATACGAGAGGGACGATGCCGAAAAGCAGTGACAGTGCGGTCCTGCCGGGCCGCTGGAGACGCACAGGCCGCCGCGTGGCGGAGGTGCTGCTCTCCCGCCGTCTCAACACCACGCTGCTACTGGCGGCCGTGGCCGTGGAGCTTGCCGTGATGGGCGTGGGGGTCACCCGCCGCCTGGAGCAGGCCAATGCCGAGGCCCTGCGCGTTTCCGAGGCCCAGATAGCCGCCATTGAGGCACAGGAGCTGCAGGGGCTCTCCATCACCGGGGCCGCCAGCATCGGCACCTCGCAGGAGGAGGATGCCCCGCCCGCCACCAACGAGGTGGGAAGCGACGTTGCCCCGCCCCTGCGCACCATGGACACGGATATCCTGCTGGCCCAGCAAGGCGCGCTTGATATCGGGAAAGACAAGGAGGAAGCCCCCTCCGCCGACATTCCGGATGCCACCGCAGCCGTGGTGGCCGGGCTCACTCGCGAGCAGCGCCAGGAGCTGGACCGCCTCATCCGCCAGGGCGTCACGGCCCTCACCGCCGGGGATATGCGCCTGTGTATCCTGAGCCTGGAGCAGGGGCGCGCCATAGCCCCGGAGCATCCCGCCCTGCTGTACTACTACGGGATGGCGTACGACAAGCTCGACAACCAGGAGAAGGCGCGCGCCCTCTACACCAAGGTGTTCGAGATGCGCGACAAGGCGGGCAAGTATTTCCAGCGTGCGGCACAGCGCCTTTCCTTCGGGTTC
The DNA here is from genome assembly GCA_045641125.1 of Akkermansia sp. Classification (GTDB taxonomy): domain Bacteria; phylum Verrucomicrobiota; class Verrucomicrobiia; order Verrucomicrobiales; family Akkermansiaceae; genus Akkermansia. The sequence goes on along the minus strand of JAZUGI010000136.1, from coordinate 21,985 downwards.
GACAGCGCGGCGGCCATGCGCGGCAAGCTCTCCTTCGGCCCGTACCAGTTGCGCCACACCACGGACGACGATACGGCGGAGCATGTGGACATTCTGCTGCCGGTGCTGTTGGCACCGGGAGAGGAAGTGCGCCCGGACGACATCTACATCACCATCCAGTTCTTTGATTTGGTGGACGGGCGCAAGATAGAGTTCTCCCGCATGGCCACGCCGCAGCTCAACTGGCAGAACGAAAAGCCCACCTGGGCGGAGTGGGAGGAGAACCTGCTCATCACCTACAGCGTGCCCCCGCTCACCCAGGAGGAGGAGGACGCCTACGGAAGCCTCAAGTATTACGGATTCACCGCCAAGCTCTACTACAAGGGGGAGCCGCTGGATTGCATCAGCACGCCGCCCTCCCTCATCCTGCAGGAGCAGCGCCTCAACAGCCGCAAAAACCGCAACGGCGGCTACCAGGAGGGCCTGCTGCCGGATGACGGCCTGGCTCCCGGCGGCGGGGTGGAGGAAGCCCTGCCGGTCTCCGATTTCATGAACGATCTCACCACGCCCTGACCATGCCAGCCATCTTCACAGAATTGCCCCACACGCTGGGCATCTACACCCTCACCCGCCTTCTGGAGTCCGGCAAGAAAACGGATCTCTACCTGGCGCGCCAGAACCTCGTGAACAGAGAGGTCATTCTGGAGGTCCTGCGCCCGGATTCCCCGCAGGAGGTGGTGAGCGATTTCCTGGAGTCCGGCCGCCTGCGCGTGTCCGCCGCCGATATGCCGCATGTGGCGCAGGTGCTGGAATCCCTGCAGGAGGACGGCGTGTGGTTCATGACGCATGAGAAGCCGCAGGGGTATTCCTACCTTGATATCGTGGCGGCCAAGCAGCACATCTCCCCGCACCACTGCTGCCGCATCATTGCCCAGGCGGCGGATATCTACACCTACTGCAAGCGCCGCGGGCTGGATTCCATCAACATCTCCCCCGCCATGCTCTTCCTGAGCCCGGATGGCGGCACGGATTTCCTCTCGCCGGTCACGGCGGCGGGGCGCGGCACGGATATCGCCGCGCAGATGAGCGCGCTCTCCCGCGTGCTTGCCCCCACCCGCCCGCTGAACGTTTCCGGCTCCACGCGCTGCGCCAGCCTGCTGCGCTGGATGCAGAAGGACGCCGCCGCGGAGAGCTACGACTGGGCCAGCATCGGCACCACCGCCAGCACGGTTATCACCCAGCTCAATGAGAGCGAGCCCCCGCTGGAAATGCCCGTGCCCCCGCAGAGCGAGGCCGCCAAGCGCCGCCAGCGCCGCAACCTGCGCCGCAAAATCCTGTACTGGGCCCGCGTGGGCGGTATAGCCGCCGCTATTGTGGCGGCCATTGCTTCGCTCGGCGTTTGGCTCACTCCCTCGGAGGTGGTGCGCCCCATCCCCACCGAGCATGACGGCATGGTCTTCTGCAAGCAGGGCGCCCAGAAGTTCGCCGTCTCCGGAACCTATGTCTCCATTGCCCAGTACGAACGATTCCTCAAGAATCTCGACAGGATGGAACCCACCCAGTTGGAGCATGTCCACATGGGTATTCCCTCCGAATACCGGAATCATGTGCCGGATGACTGGGAGACCCAGCTGGAGGCCGCGAGGAACCGCAGTTCCTACAACGGCCGCTCGCTGCGTATGGACAGCCCCGTGACCGGGGTGAGCTACTGGGACGCGCTGGCATACGCGAAAGCCGTGGATGCAGAGATAGTGGCCGCCACCACGCTGCAGAAGGTGCGCGAAAGCGGCGGTGCCGCCGATTTGCAGGAGTGGAGCTCCTCCCAGACCCCGCGAGATATGGATTTGCTCTACAAGAACCGCAGCCAGCTCATCCTGGACAGTGGGGATTCCCCCCGTGTCATCCCCGTGAAATCACCCGCCGTGCGTTCCAACACGCTCGGCTTCCGCATCGCCACTCCACAAGCATAACCCGCCATGAAAAAAATCGTTTCCCTCATCATTCTGGTAGCCGCCATTCTGCTGCACCTGCCGGTCTCCGCGCAGGTGGAGGTGCAGCTCGCCCCCAACCGCACGGACTACGTTGCCGGCGAGGGCGTGGGTGTCAACCTCACCATCACCAACCACACGGATACCCCGCTCAAGCTCGCGGATGCCAACGGGCGCCCCTGGCTCAACATCATCCTCACCCAGCGCGGCATGAACGGCCCCGTGATTCCCAAGGAGAGAATCAGCGCTCCCCCGGTCACCATCGCGCCCGGCAGCCAGCGCACCATCTCCGTGAACCTGCGTGACAAGTTTGCGCTGGACATGCCCGGAGCCTTCCGTGCCATGGCCACCATCCTGCTGCCGGACGGCCGCACCACCTACACCTCCAACCGCGCGCTCTTCAATATCACCACCGGCGGTGCCGTGCGCACCTTCCCCATCCAGTCCCGCGGGCGCAGGCTTGAAATGAGCGTGCGCCTGGTGCGCACCGCCAAGCAGGAGGGCCTCTTCGGCCAGGTGGTGGATATGGACACCAAGCGTGCCGTGGGAGCCTGCTACATGGGGCGCTATATGAACTTCATGCAGCCGCGCGTGCTCATGGACGGCTCCCAGAACGTGCACGTGCTCTGCCAATCCACCCCGGATTTCTTCACCTATTCCGTGATGAACAACCGCGGGCAGCGCCTCTCTTACCAGGTGTACCGCCGCGCTCCCGGTGCCCCCGTGGATCTGGTGAACACCGGCAAGGGCTTCCGCCCCGTCGGCCTCATCCCCTACGATCCCAAGGCAGAGGCCAAGAAGCAGCGTGAAAAGGTGCACACCACCTCCGAACGCCCCCTTTAATAAAAAATAGTACCTAGTACATAGTACCTAGTAAATCCCCATGAGTTGCCCCACCATCGCTATCGTAGGCCGCCCGAACGTCGGCAAATCCGCCATCTTCAACCGTATGGTGGGTCGCCGTATCGCCATTGTCCATGACCAGCCCGGCGTCACCCGCGACCGCCTTTGCGCCCCGGTCCGCATCACGGATTTCGATGCCCTGGCTGTTGATACGGGCGGTATCGGCTCCACGCTGGACGACGGCTTCGGCGCCCAAGTGGCGCGCGAGGCGGATATCGCCCTCAATGCGGCGGATTACATCATGTTCGTGTGCGACTGCCGCGACCACCTGACGCCCATCGACAAGGCGATAGCCGCGCAGCTGCACAAGAGCAGCGTGCCCGTGCTGCTGGTGCTCAACAAGGCGGATACGGACAAGCAGGAGCTCAACCTGGGAGAGTTCACGGAGCTGGGCTTTGCAGACTACGTGTTCACCTCCGCCGCGCACGGCCGCGGGTTCCACCAGCTCGCCTCCAAGCTCAACGCCGCCCTCAAGAAGCTGGGTGCGGATCCCAAGCAGGCGGAAGCCGCCGCAGACGCCACCCCGGAAGAGGAGCCGGACCAGGAGGCCGTGCAGGCGGATTCTCCCATCCGCGTCGCTGTCATCGGCAAGCCCAACGCGGGCAAATCCTCCCTCGTCAACGCCATCCTCAACGACCGCCGCACCATCGTCTCCGATGTTGCCGGCACCACGCGCGATGCCATTGACATTCCCTACACGCACAATGGCAACGGCTATGTGCTCATCGACACGGCAGGCATGCGCCCGCGCAGCAAGCGTGATACCTCTGTGGAGGTGTTCTCCGCCATGCGCAGCGAGAAGGCCATCCGCCGTGCGGATATCTGCCTGCTCGTCATCGACATGGCGGCGGGTGTCACCCAGCAGGACCGCCGCATCGGCTCCATCATTGCCAAGGAGAGCAAGCCCTGCATCATCATCGTCAACAAGTTCGACCTCTACTGCCCGGAGGCCCCCATGAGCGCGCGCAAGGATGCCGTGAAGGAGCACATCTCGGAAAACCTCTTCTTCCTGGACTACGCGCCCGTCGCCATCGTTTCCGCCAAGAACGGAACCGGGCTGGAGGGTATCTTCAAGGCCATTCAGCGCGTCAAGGAGGAGGCCCGCAACATGCCCGGCACCGGTGAGCTCAACCGCCTCCTCCAGCGCGCCATGGAAATGAACCCTCCCGGCCAGCACCGCGTGCTCAAGAAGCGCCTCAAGCTCTTCTACGCCACCACCGCGCTCAACGAGAAGTACACCACCATTCCCGTGCCCACCTATGTGCTGTTCGTGAACGACAAGCGCCTGCTGCCGGAAAGCTACGCCCAGTACCTGCGCAATGCCATCCGCAAGCGCATCAAGGCTGCCGGCGTGCCTATCGTCCTCTCCCCGCGCTCGCGTGTGCGCAACGCGGATTGATGCCGCAGTTATCTGCCCACTAAATTCGCCTTTCTGCCCACTTTTTGCTTGAAAGTGGGCAGAAAAGTGATAAAACGTGGGCAGATAATCAATCATTGGGCAGGAGGATTATAGACATGAGAACTTTCAATTATGAAGATTTGCCCGGAGCTCTGCTTACTTCGGAAGTGTGCAATTTAGTGTCGGCCATTCATGAATACCGAGGCAAGCAGACTCTGTTCATCACAGCCAAGAGAGATGTGCTCCAGCATCTGCTGGAAATAGCCGTCATTCAAAGCACGGATGCCTCCAATAGGATAGAGGGTATCTATACTTCCGATGCAAGGTTGAAGGAGTTGGTCATGCAGAGGGCGGTACCCGTCAACCGCAATGAAAAGGAGATAGCCGGGTATCGCGATGTGCTCCGCACCATTCATGAGAATCATGAATATATCCCCGTGACGCCCAACTCAATCTTACAGTTGCACCGGGACTTGTACTCTTTTCAACCCACGGGAACGGGCGGCCGTTGGAAGAACTCCGACAACCTGATAGCCGAGGTGGATACAGCAGGAAACCAGCGCGTCCGCTTCAAACCAATCCCGGCTTTTGAAACGCCGGACGCCGTGCGCTCCCTGTGCGATGCATACAACCAAGCCGTTTCAGCGGAGCGTTGCGACCCCTTGATCTTGCTGGTGGTTTTCATTTTTGATTTTCTGTGTATCCACCCGTTCAACGATGGCAACGGCCGCATGAGTCGTTTGCTCACCCTCATGCTGCTCTATCAACATGGCTACATTGTCGGTAAATTCATCAGCTTGGAGAAATTGATCGAGCAAAACAAGCAGGGCTACTACGAAAGCTTGCAAGCCAGCAGTATCGGATGGGATGCCGCGCAAGGCGATTATCTCCCGTTCTTGCATTATCTGCTGGGCATCATCCTTAAAGCGTATCGTGAATTTGAGAGCCGGGTGGAATGCATCGTCTCGGCAAAATTGAACAAGTCGGAACGCATAAGGATGCTGTTCGAGCGGAAGGTGGGCAAGGTAACCAAAGCGGATATAGTTCAATTCTGCCCGGATATCAGCGTTTCCTTCATTGAGCGAACCTTGAAACAAATGCTTGAAAATGGAGAAATCCGTAAAGTTGGTGCAGCCCGCTCCACCGCATACGTCAAGCGATAAGGGGCGCATGTGGGAGTGCCAGGCATTGCGGAAAAAGGCGAGTTGGTCATCCGCAAGCGCATCAAGGCCGCCGGCGTGCCTATTGTCCTTTCCCCGCGCTCGCGCGTGCGCAACGCGGATTGATCAACCCCGTGCGCAGGTTCTTGAACCGCACGCGGGTGGTGAGCAGGAAGGCCTTTTGCGCTTTGCGGGAAAGGGCTGATTCCTGCACCATGGCTTCCACGCGCGGCTGGCTGTCCAGCGCCGTTTGGATAATGCGTTCCGCTGAGCCCGCAGGAATGCCGATGGCTTTGGCCCATTCCGTGAAGTGGGATGCCATGCCGCCGGTGGCCGGGCGGCCGTCTGCAAAAAGTCCGCAATCCAGGGCAAAGTCGTCATCGTTCACATGCAGGCGGGTGTTCATGAGGTCATACGCCGGGGCCAGCACCATGCTGCGGCTGCTATCACCCAGCAGGGCAAAGTTTTTCAAATGGGCGTCACCGTTGCAGAGAAGATAGTTGAGCAGCACGGTGCGGAAAAGGCGCAGCGTATCCGGCTTGGCTGCGGTGCTGCATTGTTTGAGCGTGGCGGCCAGTTGCTCGTAGCTCCCCTTGTACTTGGCTCCGCTGTTGCCGCCGGGGATGCCGGTGAGGGCGGCGAAGTCCTCCATGTGAAGGTTGCCGCCGGGTGTGCGGTCGAAGCGCCTGGTGAGGTAGGCGGGTTCACCGTTGCCGAAGCGGCAGAGCGCGCATGCCGCCGTGGGCAGGCGGAACACCAGCCGTGCAATCTCCATGCACAGCTGCTCGTTGGCGGGGGCATCCTTGCGGTGTGTCATGTAGGCGTCTGCGGGGCAGGGCTTCATGATGTAGCTGCCCACCTCTCCATCCTGCCGGTAGCGCAGGGTGGTGCCGTCAAGTACCATGGAATACTTGTCCTGGGCTCCTGAGAAGGAGAAGCTGCGTTTCATGCCGCCCCTCCCGCCGCGTGCCTTGGCGGGCGGCTGGGCATACGGCAGTACGGGGCAGGCGTCCGCCCCGTCGAACATCCTTGCCCGCACGCTGCGGGGGTAGTGCAGGGGAAGCTCGCTCACGGCTCATCCCTCCCCTCTACCACGGTTACGTCTCCCAGAACATCCGTGTGCGCCAGAGCCAACAGCATGCCGAAGCGGTCTGCCGTGTCCAGGTGCCGCTCGCGGCACACGCGGCGCGCAAAATCCCCCTCCGGCAGGATGCTTTCGAAATACGGGAACAGATGCCCGGATTGATACTCCTCAGCCCGGCGCGGTAGCGTCAGGCTGATGCTGCCCGCATCCTCCAGACGCAGGTATTCCGGCAGGTACTGCAGGTGGAACACAACTCCGCCTGCACTGCGCTGCTCCCAGAGCCGTGCGGCGGCTTTTCCCTTTACATAGACAGTGGCCTCTCTCATGGTGTGCGTTTTGTTTTTATTCCGGGCGGCGCAGCGTCTCCACGCGCAGTGTCAGGCCGAGCGTTTCCAGAACCTGCTCCAAGTTCCGCAGGCTGATGCCCCCGGCACCACGCTCGAAGCGGCTCAACATGTCGATGCCCAGCCCTGTGAGCTCCGACAAGTCCCTGAGCGTGAGACCGAGCTCCCGCCGTCTCTGCTTCACTTGTTGCGGTATTTTGTTCATAAATTCGGCAATTTTGTGGAATTTAGCATCTATAAGCCGTGTTCGCAAGCAAATTTTCATAGCAATTCTGCAAAAATGCAGAATTGCTATGCCGTGGCAGCTCGGGGCGGTGGCGGGAGATGCGGGGACAACCTGTCAGTTGCGGCGCGCATGGGCCTTCTTGATAAGGCCCAGGCTCAAGATGAGGAGGATGGGAAATGCGGTGGCTGCCAGGAGTCCGGCTTTGAGGTTGCCGTTTGCCAATTCGGAAACGCAGCCGGCGAGAGTGGGGCTCAGGGTTCCACCCAGGTCCCCGGCGAGGGCGAGGAAGGCGAACATGGCCGTACCGCCGAGCGGGCATTTGCGGGAGGCGATGCTGAGGGTGCCCGGCCACATGATGCCCACGGCGAGCCCGCTGAGGGCGCAGCCCGCCAGTCCCAGTGCCGGAATGGGGGCCAGGGAGGCCGTGAAATAGCAGGCGGTGCACAGGATGCCAGAAAGCAGCATGGTTTTCTCCAGGTCCAGCCGTGCGCTCATTTTGCCGTACAGCAGGCGGGATATCCCCATGAACGCGGCAAACAGGCAGGGCCCCGCCAAATCACCCACGGCTTTCGACACGCCCAGGGCGGATTCGGTGAAGGCGGACGACCACTGCGCCATGGCGGCCTCCGAGGCTCCGGAGCACACCATGAGCAGGATGAGCAGCCAGAACAGCGGCAACCGCAGCAGCTTGCGCGTGGGGTTTTCCTCCCGGCTCTCCGGGAGCCGCTCGATGGGGCATGTGAGGAAATTGAAGGTGTTGACCAAGGGCACCAGGGCCCAGAGCAGGGCCAGGTATTTCCAGTTTTCCAGGCCGAACAGGGCAAAAAACGCCGTAGAACCGGCGATGACTGCCACCGCGCCCCAGCAGTAGAACGAATGCAGCAGGCTCATCATCCCGTCCTTGTTCTTGAAGGGACACGCCTCCACGATGGGGCTCACGAGCACCTCAATCAGCCCGCTGCCCACCGCATAGAGGACAACGGATGCCAGGATGCCCGCGAAGGGTGAGCCCAGAAGGTCCGGCAGTACCACCAGCAGCACCAGCCCGAGCGCGGAAACAATTTGTGAGACCACCACGCAGGTGCGGTACCCGATTTTGTCCGCGTAGCGGGTGGCGGCCAGGTCCACCAGAATCTGGGCCAGGTAGAAGGTGCAGGGGATAAGCGCGAGCTGTTCCAGAGAGACCTTGTAGAGGTCCCTGAAGGTCAGGAAGAGAAGGGGGGCAAAGTTGGCGGTGATGGACTGGGTGACAAAGCCCAGGTAGCAGGCGAGCAGTGTTTTCCTGTAGTTCATGCCGTGCGGGGTAGGCTTCTTATTCCACAATCCCGAGCGGGGCGGTGTGTTTCCATCCGCCCCTGGTGAAATCCGGGAAGGGCTGGGGGCTGCCTCCCTCATGCACGGATTTTTCCGAGAGCGGGGAAACGGCGGACCAGAGCGCGCCCTCATAGACGTTTTGGTCCAACGGTTCGCCGCGGTGCAGGCATTCGATGATGCGGGCGAGCATGATGTAGTTCATGCCGTCTCGCCGGCTGTCTGTCTGCTCCGCCACGGCACCGAGCCGCTTCCTGAGCGGGTGCTCGTATTCCGCGTACAGGGCGTCTGCATCCAGGTGCCACTCGCTGCCGTCGTTGAACCCGCAGCCCGCCACGCGGGTGGGGAAGCCCGCCAGCGTGCCGAGCGAGCCTTGGATCAGATTCTTGCGGCTGTAGGGGCGGGGGCTCGTTTCATCCCACTGCACCATGATGGTGCGCCCCTTGCGTGTCTTGATGAGGGTGGTGTTGATGTCTCCGCAGTGGAAATCCGCGCCGTTGAGCGGGTGGTCGTTGTCCAGGTTCTCCTCTGCGTAGGCGGCGCGCCCCACGGCGGGGGAGCTGAAGGAGACCAGGCGGGCGAACATGTCTTCCCCGCGGGCAATGTTCATGTACTGGGCCACGGGGCCGAGGCCGTGCGTGGGGTAGAGGTTGCCGTTGCGGGAGATGAAATGCGCGGCGCGCCAGGCGGCCTCGTCCTGGATTTGGTGCTTCAGGTCGTGAATGTAGGCGGCTTCGGCATGCAGCAGCTCGCCCGGCAGCCCGCGGCGAACCATGTGCAGGAACATCAGCTCCTCCCGCCCGTAGCAGCAGTTCTCCAGCATCATGCAGTGCCGCTGCGTGCGCTCCGCCGCGTCCACCACGCGCCACAGTTCCTCCAGCGTGGTGCCCAGCGGCACCTCCACCAGCGCGTGGGCGCCGTGCTCCATGGCGGTAACGGCCATGGCGGCGTGCGTTTCCCAAGAGGTGCTGATGATGACGGCATCCGGCCGCAGCTCCGTGAGCATGCGCTCATAGCCCTCTTCCCCGCAGAAGAGCTGCAGGGAGCTACCCTCGCACCCTTCCGCTGCAGAGTGCAGGGCATCGAGCCGCAGGTCGCAGAGCCCCACAACCTCCGCGTGGGGAATGGCGTTGAGCTGCTCCAGGTGCACGCTGCTGCGCTCGCCCAGCCCCACGAGCCCTATGCGGACCGTCTCCAGCGCGGGGGCGCGGAAACCACCGAGGTACACGGCCCCCGCCGGGCGCGGATGCGCGGCATCCGTGAGCCTGGGGGCGATGTTGCGCGCGTGGATGCGCGCGGCATGGTGCGGGTGTAACGGCTTCCTCTTCATACGATGGCACAAGATGGCGCGGGCAGCCGGCCATCTGCCGACGAGTTTAAGGTATTTGCCCCCGAACCGCAAGCGTTTTACCCCCTGATTCTGGCATGATGGCGGCGTTTTCTTGCCTTCCGGGGGCATTTGTGCTATATGTTGGGGCATGACCAAACTGATGACATTGGCCCTCTTGGGGGCTATTATGCCGGTGGTGGCACAGGATGCCGCCAAGACACCTTCCTTTGCACAGGAAATCCATCAGAAGAACATTGCCCCTATTCAGACGGATGCCGTGACGCCGCGCCCCGCGGGTTCCATCTACATGGGGGATTTCCGCGCCCCCAAGATTGAGAAGGTGCGCGTCTGCGTCATCGGCCTGGGTGAGCGCGGCGCCCCCCAGACCATCCAGCTGGCCCATGTGCCGAACTGCGAGGTGGTGGGCGTGTGCGACCTTTACGATGATGCCGCCCAGAAGGTGGCCAACCGCATGCAGGAGCTCACCGGCAAGCGCCCTGCCACCTACAGCCAGGACAAGGATGCCTACAAGAAGATGCTCGCGGAACTCAAACCGGACGCCGTCATCATCAACACCAACTGGGATACGCATGCGCAGATGGCCATCGAGGCGATGGAGAGCGGCGCCCACGCCTTTGTGGAGGTGCCCCTGGCCACCACCATCGAGGACCTGTGGCGCGTGGTGGATGCCTCCGAGCGCACGCAGAAGCACTGCATGATGATGGAGAACTGCAACTACGGCCGTGAAGAGCTCATGTTCCTGAACATGGTTCGCCAGGGGCTCATCGGCGATCTGCTGCACGGCGAGGCCTCCTACATTCACGAGCTGCGCAGCCAGATGTTCGATGTGGACCGCGGCTGCGGTTCCTGGCGCACCTACCACTATGCAGAGCGCAACGCCAACCTGTACCCCACCCACGGCCTCGGTCCCGTGGCCCAGTACATGAACATTGCCCGCACGGACGACACCTTCGACCGCATCGTCTCTTTCGGCAGCCCGGCCCTCGGCCGCGCCAAGTTCGCCAAGGAGAACTTGCCCGCAGACCACAAGTGGAACCAGACGGAGTTCAAGTGCGCAGACATGAGCAACTCCATCATCAAGACCAAGGCCGGCCGCACCATCCTGGTGCAGTGGGATGAGACCAGCCCGCGCCCGTACGACCGCAAGAACCTGATCCAGGGAACGGAGGGCACGCTGGCCGGCTACCCCACCCGCATTGCCGGTGAGAAGATCAGCCCCAAGGCTGGTGAGGACCTGATTCATGCCCATTCCGGCGGCGCGGAGATTGCCGACCTGGGCGGCTACCACCGCTGGTTCCAGGGCCCGGAGGCGGAGAAGCAGATGTACGCCAAGTGGGACCACCCGCTCTACAAGCGCCTGGGCGAGGCTGCCAAGCGTCAGGGCGGCCACGGCGGTATGGACTACATCATGCTCTGCCGCATGATCGAGTGCCTGCACAACGGCGAGCCCATGGACCAGAATGTGTACGAGGGCGCCCTGTGGAGCGCCGTGGCTCCCCTTTCCGAGAAGTCTGTGAACGAGGGCGGCGCACCCCAGGTGTTCCCCGATTTCACGCGCGGAGACTGGAAGAAGACCGCTCCGCTTCCCATCGTGAAGTGATTTCCATCCCAACCCGAACGCGCACATGAAGGCAACCATCACAGTGTGGACAGCCCTGGCAGCGCTCGCCTCCCTGGCGGGCGCGCTCCAGGCCGCCACGTATGCCGTGGATCCCGCCAAGGGAGACGACTCCAACCCCGGCACCTCCAAGGAGCCGTGGAAAACCATGGCCCCGGTGAACAAGCTGGTGCTCAAGGGCGGTGACAAGCTGCTGGTACGCCCCGGCACCATTGTGGGCTCCCTGGCCCCCACGGTGAAGGGAAGCAAGGACAAGCCCGTGGTCATCAAGTTTGCCCCCGGCACCTACGAGTGGCAGGCGGAGGGGCTCAACGAGGAGAAGCTGCACATCTCCAACACGAACGATGCCCCGGACATGCCCAAGCGTGTGATGATTGACCTTCATGGCGCGAAGAACCTGGAGGTGCGGGGCAAGGATGCCCTTCTGCTCTGCCGCGGCCGCATGATGGAGATTCACATGGACCGCTGCAAGGACGTTACCTTCAAGGATATCGCCATCGACTACGCGCGCCCCACCATCTCCGAATACACCGCCGTGGAGGTGGGGGAGAAGGAGGCCGTGTTCCAAATCCACCCGGACAGCAAGTACGTGATTGAGAACGGCAAGCTCAGCTGGGTGGGAGATGGCTGGAAGGAAGGCCCCGGCTGCTTTGTGCAGGAGTACACCGCAGAACCGCTCCACGTCTCCAACGTGGGCGGCAACAAGGGCCTTTCCGGCCAGGTGGAGGAGATTGAGCCCGGCAAGGTGCGCATGACCTACGACAAGAACCCCGGTTTCCACAAGGGCGCCACCTACCAGCACCGCCAGATTCGCCGCGAATACGCCTCCGTCTTCTGCAACAACTCCGCGGATATCTCCTATATCGGCGTGAAATTCCACTTCATGCACGGTATGGGCGTGGTTTCCCAGTTCTCCAAGAACCTCACGTTCGACAACGTGACCATCGCCCCGCGCGAGGGTTCCGGCCGCACCTGCGCCTCTTGGGCGGATATGCTGCACTTCTCCGGCTGCTACGGCAGGATTTCCGTGAACAAGGTGCTCTTCCACGGCGCGAACGATGATGCCATCAACATTCACGGCACGCACCTCAAGATTACGGAGGTGAAGGACCCGCGCCATGTCACCGTGCGCTTCTGCCACGGCCAGACCTGGGGCTTTGAAGGATTCCGCAAGGGCGACGAGGTGGATGTCATCTCCGGCAAGAACCTCAACTCCAAGGGCATGAACAAGGTGGTAGCCGCCACTATGAGCCAGGACCGCCGCAGCATGGAGCTGGAGCTGGAGAAGGACGTGCCCGCCGATGTGGCGGTGAACGAGGATTGCCTGGAGAACGTGACGGCCACCCCGGAGGTGGTGGTGACCAACTGCCGCGTGGAGTGCATCCCCACCCGCGCTTTCCTGCTCACCACCCGCCGCCCCATTCTTATCAAGGACAACGTGTTCGTGCGCTCCCACATGAGCGCCATCCTGGTGGCGGATGATGCCCGCAGCTGGTACGAGTCCGGCTTTGTCAGCAAGCTCACCATCGTGGGCAACACCTTCGACCACTGCGGCGGCCCCGTCATCAACGTGGCCCCGGAGAACCGCGAGCACGGCAAGGCCGTTCACTCCGGCATTTCCATTCTGAACAACAAGTTCCTCATGGACAACAAGAACGGTGTTTCCCTCAAGTCCACCTCGGATGTCGTCATCAAGGGCAACGAGTTCCCCAACGGCTCCCCCGCCAAGGATTGCGTGCGCCAGAACAACTGCGAGAACGTCACCATCGAGTGAGGGGCGCGTTGAATCGTCTCACAAAAAAGGCACCCGCCGTTGCGGCGGGTGCCTTTTTTCAGGCCCGATGGCCGGAAAAGGTTAGAGGTTGATGTAGGATTTCCATTCGGCGACAATGCCGCCGTGTCCCTCCTTGATAACCTTGCCGGAGGCATCCACCACCGTGGCGTGCGGTATGCCGGGTGCCTGCTTGAAGCCCGGCACCGCCTTGGCTTCCGGAGACCCGCCGAGCAGGCAGGGCATGTTGCCGTGGTACTTCTTGATGAAAGCCTTGGCGGCAGCCTCCTCCTTGTCCGCGCTCATGAGGATGAGCTCCACCTGTTTGGTCTTGCTGAACTCCTTGTACGCCTTCACCACCTGCGGCATCTCTTGGTTGCAGGGCCCGCACCACGAGGCGGATTCCAGATAGATGTAGTATTTGGCCTTGGTGTTGGGCTTCTTGGAGGTTACGTATTTCTTGATGTCCTTGAGAGCCTTGCCCACCACGTTTTCAGCCGCAGGTGCTGCTGCAGCTGGTTTGTCGCCCGCCGTATCCTCTGCCAAGGCGTGCGGTGTACAGACCAGCAGCCCGAGCGCGATTCCCAAATAAAGCAGATTCTGTTTCATGGTCCTAATCTAGCGCGTCGAAACCGCCATGTCAATCACAAGCAACGTTTTGCCCGAAAAAAAAGAAGGCGGATGCAGCGCAGGACTGCATCCGCCTTGAAACAGGTTGGTGAAAGAAGTTTACTTCTTGGTGTACTTCTTCCAGTTCTTGATGACTTCCGGGGCAACGGTGTTGACCACTTCCTTGCCGTCTTCCTTCACCACGGAGGCGTTGGGGATGGCGTTGGCGTACTTGTAGCCCGGCAGCGTGCCGTTGGGCACGGAGCTGGCCAGCACGCAGGGGAAATCCGCGTTGTACTTCTTCATGAAGCCCACGGCGGCATCGTTGCTCTTGTCATGGCTCAGGAGGATGATTTCCACCTTCTTCTTGCCCTGGCCCATGGCCTTGTACTGCTTCACCACGTGGGGCATCTCCGCGTTGCAGGGGCCGCACCAGGAGGCGGACTGCAGGAAGATGTAGTACTTGGCGTGCGTGTTGGGCTTCTTGTCGGTCAGGAAGGTCATGGCCTCCAGCGCCTTGCCCACCTCGGACTCGGCGGGCTTGGGTTCAGCCTCCTCCTTGTCCTTGGCATCCGCCTTGTTCTTGGCGGCCTTCATGGTGGGAGCCTTGATGGTGTTCTGAGCCACCACAGCGGGTGTGGCGGTCATCAGGCCGAGGGCGAGGACGGTGCAAAATACTTGTTTGATGTTCATGGCTTGAGTCTACTCTAGAAAGGGGGTATTGTCAACAAATGATAAGCAAAATCACTTGCCCTTGGCTTCTTCGGTAATCTGCTTCCATTTCATCATGATGAGCTTGGTGTGGGAGTTCTTGAGCTCCTTGCCGGAGGAATCCACGATGGAGGCCCAGGGGAAGCTCTCCGACTGCGTGAAGCCGGGCAGCTTCTGCACCTCCGGGGAGCTGATCATCAGGCAGGGGAAATCCGCCTTGTATTCCTTCATGAACTCGATGGCATCCTCCTCCGAGTTGTCGCGGCACACGAAGATGAGCTCCACTTTGTTCTTGGGCATATCCTTGTACTCCTTGACCACGCCGGGCATCTCCTGCTTGCAGCGGCTGCAGTTGCGGGAGGACTGCAGGTAGACGAAGAACTTGGCCTTGGGATTGGGCTTCTTGTCGGTGAGGAAGGTGATATCCTTGATGGCGTTGCCCACGGCGTTCTTGTCTGCCTTGCCCTTCTTGTCCGTGGCCTTTTGCTCGGTCTTTGCAGCCTTGGAGGGCTTGGCCATTACTACGGGCATGGCGGAAATCAGGCCGGCGGCCAGCACCATGCGGAACAATGTTTGTATTTTCATAGTTGAATGGGGGAAGGGTTACTCTGCGGAGGGGGTGTGGGTGAGCTCGCGCCACTTGGGCAGCACGTGCGCCGCAAACACGGGCGGCTGAACCACCTTGCCGGACGCGTCCACTATCGACATGCGGGGCACGCGGCGCTCCGGCGTGAATCCCGGCAGGGCGGCGGCGGCAGGTGTGTTGAACCCCACGCATGCGAAATCCGCGCCGTACTTCTTCATGAAAGCCGCGGCGTCTTCCGGCGTCTTGTCGCAGCTTACGAAAATGAGTTCCACGCCGTTTTTCCGCATCTCCCCGTACTCCGCCACAATCTTGGGCATCTCCTGGTTGCAGGGGCCGCACCAGCCTGCGGACTGCAGGTAGATGTAGTAGCGGGCGTGTGTGTCCGGGCGTTTTTCCGTGACGTAGCCTTGAATGGCCTCCAGTGCCTTGCCCACCGCGTTTTCCTCTGCGGCAGCAGGGGCTGGCTGCTCCTGCGGAGCGGGGGCGGGAGTTTGCTGCTCTTGGGCGCGGAGGCAGGGGGCTGCCAGCAGGCCCAGGGCAAATGCGGTGATCAGGCTCTTGCTCATTCTTGTGAGGGAAGAATACAGTTGCGGGAGGGAAATGTCAATGCTGTATACCGGTTATTCCGCAGGGGTTTCCCGCTCGGCCTTGGCCTGCTGGGCGTACTGCTCCAGCTTGGGCAGGATCATCCCGGCGTTGCCGTCCTCCTTCACCTCGCCGTTGGCATCGATAATCATGGCCCAGGGGATGCCCGCCGCCGGCTTGAAGTGCGGTATCTTCTTGGCATCCTTGAGCATCACGGTGGGGAACTTGCCCTTGTACTTGTTGACGAACGCCTTGGCGGAGCCGGGGTCGCTGTCCCTGCTGGCCAGCACGATTTCCACCAGTCCCTCCTCCTTGTACTTCTCATGCGCCGCCACCACCTGCGGCATCTCCTGGTTGCAGGGACCGCACCAGGAGGCAGACTGCAGCACCATGTAGTACTTGGCCGTGGCGTTGGGCTTCACTCCGTTGATGGTGCGCAGGCGGCCGATGGTCTTGTTTGCCTTGCCTTGCTTGGGCTTCTCCGCCTTCTTCTTGTCCTTCTTGGCGGTTTGCGCGGTAGTGTCCTGGTTGTCTTGCTGCGCATGCAGCACAGGGGCTGCAAGGCCGATTCCCAGCACAAGACAGAGGCAGAGGATGCTTCTTTTCATACTGCTGGGAACGCATGCCCTGCGCGCATTCTACACCTTTTTTCACGTACGGCGCCCTCACAAGAAGGAGTAGGCGTCGATATCCAGGGAGACGGTGATTTCCTCTCCGTGGCGGAGGTTGGCGATTTCCCTGGAGCAGATGTCCGCGACGATGCGCGAGGCCTGGGATTTGATGGTGCACTGGAAGCGGAACTGGCCGTGCATCTTGGGAATGGGTGCGGGCATGGGTTCCGTAATCTCTACGGTGGGGGGCAGGGCGGCGCGCAGGCGCTTGTGGAGGGTGGTGATGGAGAAGGAGGCCAGCTCTTCCTGCTCGGAGCGCACGGTGAGCACGGCCATGTGGGTGAAGGGCGGGAAGCCGAACTGCTGCCGCAGCCCCAGCTCCGCCTCCGCAAAGCCGTCCGTGTCGTGCCGCCTTGCAAACTGGATGGCGGCGGCCTGCGGGGAATAGGTTTGGATGATGACCTCGCCGTCGATATCCCCGCGGCCGGCGCGGCCGGCCACCTGAGTGAGCAGCTGGAAGGTGCGCTCTGCCGCGCGGGGGTCCGGGATGCACAGCCCCAGGTCCGCGTTCAGCACGCCCACCAGGGTGACGCCGGGGAAATCCAGCCCCTTTGAAATCATCTGCGTGCCCAGCAGGATATCAATCTTGCGGGCGCGGAAATCATGCAGGATGGAGCTCAGCGCGCCCTTGCGCGCCGTTACGTCTGCATCCACACGGCGCAGGCTGGCACCGGGGAAGCAGCGGCGCAGCACCATCTCCACCTTCTGGGTGCCGTAGCCTTCCAGCAGGATGGCGTCCGAGTGGCATTCCGGGCAGTTGCGCGGCACTATCGTTCGGTGGCCGCAGAGGTGGCAGATGAGCCGGTTCTCCGTGGCATGGTAGGTCATGGGCAGCGCGCAGTGCGGGCATTCCGCGGTGTAGCCGCAGTCCGGGCACTGCAGGGCGCGGGCGAACCCGCGGCGGTTGAGCAGCAGGATAACCTGCTCACCCTTGTGCAGGCGCTCGTCTATGGCCATGCGCAGGCGCTCGGAGAGGATGCCCAGGTTGCGTTTGTCCTTGGCCTCCGTGCGCATGTCGAGCACGCGGGTGAGCGGCAGGCGCTGGCCATCCGCGCGGTGGTCCATGCGCAGCATGGTGTACTTGCCCAGAGCGGCGTTGTGCAGGGATTCCAGGGAGGGGGTGGCGGAGCCCAGAACGATGGTGGCGCCCTCCATGGAGGCACGCAGCACGGCGATATCCCTGCCGTGGTAGCGGGGGCTGTTCTCCTGCTTGTAGGAGGAATCGTGCTCCTCGTCCACGATGATGAGGCCGAGTTTCTGGACGGGTGCGAAAACGGCGGAGCGGGGGCCGATGGCGATGCGGGCCTTGCCTTTGCGGATGGCGTGCCACTCGTCGAAGCGCTCGCCGTCGCTCATGGCGCTGTGGAGGATAGCCACGGCGCCGGGGATATCCGCGAAACGGCTCTTGAAGCGTGCCATGGTTTGCGGGGTGAGTGAGATTTCCGGCACCAGGATGAGCACGCCGCGGCCTTGGTCCATCACGCGCCGCGCGGCCTGCAGGTAGACCTCCGTCTTGCCGGAGCCGGTGACGCCCTGCAGCAGCAGCGGCTTGGTGCTGCCCGCATCCACGGCTGCGTTCACGGCCTCCAGCGCGGCGGCCTGCTCACTGTTGAGCTGCAGGGGGCGGGTGAGGGAGAATTCCTCCTTGCCGGCGGGATCGCGGTGCACGGCCTCCTCCTCAATGCGCACAAAGCCCAGCTTCTCCAGCGCGCGGCAGGCGTTGAGCGCGGGCGTGCCGCCCAAATCCGCCAAGGGTTCGCGCTTCTTTTCGCTGGCGTGCAGATAGCGCAGCACAGAGGCCTGGCGCGGTGCGCGCGCGTTGATTTTGTTCAGCTTGTCGTCATCCGGCCAGTTAACGAGCACCACCACCTTGCGGGTCTTTTCCTCATGGTGCTCCTGGCGCACGGGTTCCGGCACAATGCAGCGAATCATCTGCTCCACGGGCACGGCGTAGTAGCGCGCGGCCCACTCCGCCACATCCATGAGCACGGGGGAGACGATGGGTGCGGCATCCACCAGGCGGCACAGCGGGCGCAGCTCGCCCTCCCATCGGCCGTTCTCCACCACTTGCAGCACGGTGCCGGTGGTGTGCCGGTTGCGCAGGGGTAGCTCCACGCGGCAGCCGCGCACCACGCCCTCCATACCCTCCGGTATGGCGTAGTCCAGCACCATGTCGTTCAGGCCGTCCACCAGCACGCGCGCGGCGCGGCAGGTAGATTGCGGCGTGCTGGCAAAGAGCTCCTGCATGGCAGGACGGTTTTTCGGGGAGGTGCCTATGAGGCTGTTATGCCTGCTGTTCCGCAGCTTCCTCCTTGGAGAGGATGTGCACCACCACCTTGATGCCCTGCTTGTCTCCTGCGGCCTTGGCGAGGGAGCGGATGGCGGAGGCGGTCATGCCGTTGCGGCCGATGACGCGGGCTACGTCCACTTGCTCCAGGATGAGGCGGAAGCGGATGAACTGGCCGTCCTCTGATGAAGCCACGCGCAGCTCCGCCTGGTCCGGATTCTGGATGAGGGGGGCAACGACAGTGAGAAGGTATTTGCCGATGGATTCAGTGAGCGGTTGCATGATGGTGGATGGTTAGGGTTGAGAAAGGGATTGTTTCCAGAATTGGATGCGGCGCGCGGTGTTGGCGTGGTTGGGCGTGCCGGGGTTGGTGCGCAGGGCGAAGGCGCGGTCCAGGCTGAACACCTCTGCCGCATCCGCGCCGAATTCCTCCGAAATGGCCTTGAACTGCTCCGGCGTCAGCTTGTCCAGCGGCGTGCCCGTCTCCACGGAAACCGCCACCGCCTTGCCCACCAGCTCGTGCGCCTTGCGGAACGGTACGCCGCGCCGCACCAGGTAGTCCGCCAGATCCGTGGCCAGCAGCAGGGGGTCGCTTGCCGCCGCCGCGCAGCGGTCTGCGTTGATGCGCATGGCCGCTATCATCTCCGCGTTGACGCGCAGTGCCAGCTCAATGGTCTCGAAGGAGTCGAACAGAGGTTCCTTGTCCTCCTGCAAATCACGGTTGTAGGTGAGGGGGAGGCCCTTCACGGCCACCATCACGCTCACCAGGTTGCCGTACAGGCGCCCGCACTTGCCGCGGGTGAGCTCGCAGACATCCGGGTTCTTCTTCTGCGGCATCAGGCTGGAGCCGGTGGTGTGCGCGTCCGAAAGCGTGCAGAAGCCGAATTCCGAGCTGCTCCAGAGCACCAGGTCCTCGCTCAGGCGGGAAAGGTGCGTGCCGATGACGGCCAGGCTGTACAGGCAGTCCATGATGTAGTCGCGGTCGGCGATGGCATCCATGGAATTCTCGGTCACGGAGTCGAACCCGAGCTCCTCCGCGATGGCGGTGCGGTTCAGGTTGATGGTGGAACCGGCAATGGCACCGCTGCCCAGCGGGCACACGTTCAGGCGCTCGCGGCACTGGCTGAGCCGCTGGGCGTCCCGCGCCAGCATCTCCACATACGCCAGCAGGTGGTGCGCCACCGTAACGGGCTGCGCGTGCTGCAGGTGCGTGAAGCCTGGCAGGCGAACCTCCGCGTACTCCTCCGCCTTGTCCACCAGTGCGCGCTGCAGCGCGCAGATGAGGGGCAGGGTGGCATCCGCGCGGTCTCGGCAGTACAGGCGGGTATCTGTGGCCACCTGGTCGTTGCGGGAGCGTGCGGTGTGGAGCTTGGCCCCGGGGGCGCCGATGCGGCGGGTGAGCTCCGCCTCAATGTTCATGTGAACATCCTCCAGCTTGATATCCCAGGGGAAGTTGCCGGATTCGATATCCGCCAGAATGCCCTTCAACCCGCCTTCGATGGCGTTGAATTCCTCTTGCGTGAGCAGGCCCGCCGCCACTTGGGCGCGTGCATGCGCAATGGAGCCCGCTATATCATGCCGATACAGCTTCCAGTCATAGGAAACGGATTCGCCGTAGCGCAGAACCAGGTCTGCCGGCGCCTCTTTGAATCTACCGTGCCACATATGCGCATGAGATTACACCAATTTCACCCGCAGGGCAATCCATTTGCACGCCCGCGCGCAATTTCCGCGCGCGTGCTGTCACTTTTTCTCGAAGAGTTCCTTGATGCGCTCGATGAGGGCGAAGGCATGGCTGACCATGGCGCGGGTCTCGTTGAGCAGGGTGAGGTAGAGGATGCTGTTGCGCAGTCCGCCCTCGTCCTCCCCGCCCAGCACCAGGTGGCGCTTGATGCAGTCCGCGAAGTCGTCTCCCAGCTTGTCGATGGTTTCCAGCATGGACTCGATTCCCCCGTAGTTCCCCTCCTTGAGCATGTCCGTGAGGTTCGGGAAGAAGCGGCCAATCTTTTCCACCAGAGCCAGCAGATCCTGCCCCTGGGACTCGTTGAGCCCGGCGTGGTTGTTGTCGATATGCGTGTAGGCGGCCTTCACCAGCGCCAGCAGGCGTTCGCAGGCGGCCAGGGAGATGTGGTCGATGCGGTAGATGAGCTGGCCGCGCTCGGCGTATTCCTTGGGCAGTTGTGCCAGGGTGGGCTGCACCTCGTTCTCGTCGATGTTTACCAAATCCCGGTGGAGGGAGCGGGCCTTCTTGCGCAGGCGCCTGAGGGAATCGCGGTCCTCCTGCAGCAGGGCCTTCACCATGGCCTTGTAGATGCCCACCATGCGGCCCAGGTGGCCGGAGGCCTGCAGGCCGTACTCGTGGATGGAGGCATCCTTCTGCACATCGATAAGGGAGATTTCCGGAGAGTCGTCTGCCCCGAAGAAGAAGGATTTGACGAGCAGGGCGAGCGCGAGCAGTATCATGCCGATGATGCCCCACAGGCCGCCGTATGCCATGGCGAGCGCAATGCCGAAAGCCATGGCCGTGGCGGCGAAGGCCGTGAGGAACCAACCGCCCACCACGGTGAGCACGCCGGTGATGCGGTACACCGCGCTGTCTCGCCCCCAGGCGCGGTCTGCCAGGGAGGAGCCCATGGCCACCATGAAGGTAACGTAGGTGGTGGAAAGGGGCCAGCCGAAGGAGGTGGCGATGGAGATGAGCACGGCGGCGATGGTGAGGTTCACGGATGCGCGCACCTGGTCGTACAGGGCGCCGGTTTCCTCCTCCGGAGAGAGCGGGGCGAAGCGGCTGCCCACGAAATCAGAGAGGCGCTTGGGGGAGATTTTTTCCACGAAGCGCATGGTGTTGATGGTGCCGCGCACGAGCATGCGTGCGGGCGGGCTGGAGCCGAAACGCTCCTTGCTGGTGTTGGAGGCGGAGAGCTTGAGCTCCGTCTGGGAAATCTTCTGGATGCGCTTGGAGAAGAACAGCACGCCCACCATGATGAAGCCGGCCAGCACCAGGTAGATCATATCCGCCGGGCTGCCCGCGCCGTTGAGTGAGGACATCATGAACGTGTGGGGATCGTGCCCCATGCAATCGCGCACAGAGCTGAGCGCCGCCATGAACGGGCCGATGAAGTTCACCAGGTCGTTCCCCGCAAAGGAGAGCGCCAGGGAGAAGGAGCCGCCCAGCACGGTGAGACGCAGCGTGTTCACGCGGCACACGTATTGCAGGAACGCCGCCACCACCACCCAGAACAGGAACGCGCAGCACATGAAGGGCAGCACGTGGGCTTTCAGCATGGCAAAGGTGGGCGTGCCCGCCACCAGGGGGCTGTTGGCAAGCCCCTTGAAGATGGCAAAGTAGGTGATGCAGGTGAATGCCGTGCCGCACCACAGCGGCCCTATCTTGCGGTACAT
>JAZUGI010000135.1:0-5974 GCA_045641125.1 Akkermansia sp. | reverse complement strand
ACGCGCCGCCAGGCCGCCTATCCCGCCCCCGGCCAGCTGCTCCACAAATTCTGGCCCGGCTGCTCCCGCGTGGACAACACCTACGGCGACCGCAACTTCTGCTGCTGCTGCGATACCCTCGCAGAAGCGGAGAAGTGATAGCCCGCACAGTCTAAGCAAGCGCGCCGCCGGGTTATCCGTGGGGGCGGGTTTGGGTGCAAAGGGAGTTGCAAATAGCGTGGGTTATTCGCCCAGCTCTTTCAGGCGTTGTGCGGCTTCCGTGCAGCCCTGCTGCGCGGCCTTGCGGTAAAGATCGACGGCTTTGGCGGCATCCTTCTCCACCCCTTCGCCATGGTCGTACATGGAGCCCAGGTTGTACTGGGCATCCGCGTTGCCCTGCTCGGCGGCTTTGCCGAACCAGTAGGCCGCCTTGGCGGCATCCTTCTCCACCCCGGAGCCGTTGACGTACATGACTCCCAGGTTGAGCCGGGCCTCCGCATGCCCTAGTTCCGCAGCCTTGCGGTAGAGGGCCGCGGCCTTGGCTCCGTCCCACTCCACGCCGCGTGCGTTCTCATACATGACGCCCAGGTTGTAGCAGGCGTTGATGTTGCCCAGCTGGGCAGCCAGCAGGAACCAATAGACCGCCTTGGCATCATTCTTC
This sequence comes from Akkermansia sp., assembly GCA_045641125.1. Lineage (GTDB taxonomy): Bacteria > Verrucomicrobiota > Verrucomicrobiia > Verrucomicrobiales > Akkermansiaceae > Akkermansia. The sequence continues at coordinate 5,334 of JAZUGI010000135.1, read as the reverse complement.
TCCACACCTTGCCCCTCCGCGCAGAGGATGCCCAGAGAACACATGGCGGAAGCGTTGTTCAGGGATGCGGCCCTGCTGAGCCACTTTACCGCTTGCGCGGTATCCTGTTTCACGCCTCTGCCCTCCAAGTACATGTTGGCCAGATTGAACTGGGCATCGTCATCCCCGAGCTCGGCGGCCTTGGTATACCACTCTGCGGCTTTGGCGGCATCCTTCTCCACCCCGGCACCGTTGTCGTACAGGATGCCCAGGTTGAACTGGGCAAGGGAATTGCCCTGCACGGCGGCTTTGCGAAACCACTCCGCCGCGCGCGCCTCGTCCTTGGGAACACCGCGTCCCTGCCCGTAGCGCACCCCCATCTGGCACTGGGCCCAGGCATCCCCCTTTTCCGCCTCTGCTCGGCACTCCTCCGCATCCCGGGCGGCATCATCCTCCTGCGCTGCGGCACAGGGGAACAGCAGCCCCGCGCATAGGAAAGCACAGAGTGCGGGGGCTTTCATCATGGTGCGCTTGGGTTCAGATTCTGCCGGCGCGGGCCTTCTTGACCTTGTAGTGGCGCATGATTTTCTTCCACTTGCCAATCATGGCAATGGCTTCGCTGCCGCTGGCCTGGTCAATCTTCTTGCCCTCGGCATCCATCACCACCAGAATGGGCAGCAGGTCCGTGTTGCCGGTGCTGCTGCGCTTGTAGGGGAAGGGCAGCTCCTGTGAAACCTTGTTGTAGGGGATGATGGGGAAAAGCACCTTCTCCTTCGCAACCCACTCCTTGATGTCGGAGGAGTCCATGTCCTCGCAAATCATCACCACCTCCACCATCTTGTCGTGGAGCATTTTCTTGTAGGTCTTGTTGATGGTCAGGATGCCGCCCTCGCCATCATCCCGGCGGGCGCGGAAGACAAAGTACACCTCAGCGGCGCGCGGGCGCACATCTGTGTGGTAGGCGCATTTCTTGAGCCCCTCTCCCACCTTGGTGGGTTTGGCGGCCTCGGAGTCTTCTTCTTCGGAGGCTTCCTTGTCGGTATCCTCTGCCGCCAGGTTTTTCTGGGGATAATGGACCTTTGCGGAAGCGGGGGCGGTGGTGAACCCGGCAAGCATGCCGAGGCTCAGGAGTGTGAGTGCGAGCGCTTTCATGGGTTTTGTTTTTGGGGGTGGTTATTGTGAGAAGGAATCGCGGCAGGGGCAGTCTGCCAAGGTCCACTTGGCCTTGCCGGATTCCGCGATATGGACGAGTGCGTGGTAGGTGTCCTCCTCATCCGCCTGCACCTTGGCGGCAATTTCCGCAGCCGTAGCCGGGGTGGCGGTGAGGGCGCCCTCTGCAGCGGCCAGCAGCTTTAGGAAGACATTGGCCGCCAGCTTGCCGGCCTGCACGCCGGGCTGGTGGTAGGCGTTGATGTGGATGAGGCTGGCGTAGAAGCTCACCGTGCGCTCAAAGAGGGCGATAAGCATGCCCAGCGTGTACGCGTTCACCGTGGGAATGGAGATGGTGATGCTCTGGCGGCCGCTTTCCGCAAGCGCCTTGCGCGTGCCGCGCAGGAAGCCCTGCAGGTAGTCCCCGGCGGTGAAGTTGTCCTCCACCTTCACGGTGTCGGCGGGGGATTGGCGCACCTCCACGAAGGTGACGAAGAAGTTGTTGATGCCGTCGCGCAGCTGCTGCACGTAGGCGTGCTGGTCTGTGGAGCCCTTGTTGCCGTACACGGAGATGCCCTGGTGCACGGTGTTGCCGTCCAGGTCCAGCTCCTTGCCCAGGGATTCCATGATAAGCTGCTGCAGATACTTGGAGAAGAGCACCAGGCTGTCCTTGTACGGCAGCACCACCATATCCTTGGCACCGCGGCCGTTGCCGGCGGCGTACCAGGCCAGAGCCAGGCGCATGGCCATGTTGGTGGCGGTGTCCGCCCGGCGCGTGCAGGCGTCCATATCCGCAGCACCCTTCAGCAGGTTGTCGATATCCACGCCCTGCAGCGCGGCGGGAACCAGGCCCACCACGGAGGTTTCGGAGGTGCGGCCGCCCACCCAGTCTTCCATGGGGAAGCGCTTCACCCAGCCTTCTGCGGTGGCGGTGCGGTCCAGCTTGGAATCCACGCCTGTGACTGCCACGGCCTGCTTGGCGAAGCACACGCCGTGGTCTGCAAAGTAGTGCTGGGCGCATACCATGCCGTTGCGCGTCTCCGGCGTGCCGCCGGACTTGGAGATGACCACTGCCAGCGTTTCCGTGAGCGGCAGGGAATCCAGCACGCGCACCATGCCGTCCGGGTCCGTGTTGTCCAGGAATCGCATCGCCAGGCCTTTGCCGGGCAGGGCATCCGCCACCAGCTCCGGACCCAGCGCGGAACCGCCGATGCCGATGACCAAACAGGTGGTGTACGGCTTGCCGTTGGGAGCGCACACCTTGCCGGCGTGTACATCTGCGGCAAAGGCCTTGAGGTCGGCGAGCGGGCCGTCGATGGCGGCGCGGAGCTCCGGCGTGGGGGCGATGGCGCTGTTGCGCAGCCAGTAGTGGCCCACCATTCGCTTCTCGTCCGGGTTGGAGATGGCGCCGCCCTCCAGCGCGGCGATATCCTGATATGCGCGTTCAATCAAGGGGTTCATCTCCGCCAGGAAAGCGTCCGTGAGCGGAAGTTTGGAAAGATCCAGGGAAATCCCCATCTGCGGATACCGCAGCAACTGTTGCGCATAATTTTTCATAGGGGGATATGGTAGCACATTTTCCACCCGCATGCAAGCTCAAAGTGCGGGGCATGTTTTTTCACCCTTTCGCGGCGCGGCGTCCTGACTTTTTGACTCATCAGGTGCCCGTGGGGAGCGGGTGCGGGCGGTGAAGAAAAATCCCCTGCACTCTGGAAAGTGCAGGGGATGGCAAGGATTGTTTGGGAGTATTACTTCTGCTCCTCCTGCTTGCTGTTCTCCTCGCGCAGCTTCTTCATGCGCTCCAGCATGGCGGCCGGGTCGGCAAAGTCGCGGTCCAGCTGCTGCTTGACCTGGGCTGCCACCTGGGCGGGCAGGGTCTCCAGAATCTCGCGGCCCACCTTCTCCGCGGCCTTGATGTCGTCGAGGGTTTCTGCGCTGTTGATGAGTGCGGTGAACTTCTGGTCCAACAGGTAGCGCCTGTTCTGGGGCAGGGAAACAGCCAGGCACTCGTCTGCGGTCTTGATCCATTCTTCGGTGGTTTTGCAAGCCATGATCTTGGCCTCGAATTCCTTGAGCTGCTGCTCAGCGTTCGCCTTGGCCTTGGTCTTGTAGCCGCCGGCGTTCAGGGCTGCGCTCTCCATGGTGGCGTACACGGCATCCAGGGCGTTCGCCTTTTCCTCGTCGGGCAGCTTCTGTGCCGCCTTCATGTCGGCGTGGGCCTTGATAGCCTTGTCCAGCGCCATCTGCAGATCCTGCTGGTTCTTGTAGCCGCCGAAGCCGCCCACCACGGTTCCCTTGTAGGTGACAACGAGCATGGTGGGGAAGCCTGCAACGTGGTACTTGTCGCAAAGCTGTTTGTTCTGCGCCTTGATTTCAGGGGTGAGCTTGGCCGCGTTGCGCGGAACGTCCACCTCCATGAGCACGAACTTGTCCTTGGCGTAGGCATCGAACTCCGGCTTGTCGAGCACCTCCTTGCGCAGCTTGATGCACCAGTGGCACCAGTCGGAACCTGTGAAGTCCATCAGAATGAGCTTGTGTTCCGCCTTCGCCTTTTCGTTGGCGGCGTTCAGGTCGCTCAGCCACTCCGCCGCAAAAGCGGGGGCCACTGCCGCCACCGCTGCCGTCAATGCAAGAATTTTCTTAAACATGCCAATACTATACACATTGCCCCCCGCCATGTCAAAGAACAAATGCACTTTCTGCGTTATGCTGAAACAAGCAACGGGGTGGCGGCCCGTTAGGCACGCTGGGACAAGGCGCCAAAGGTCTTCAGGTGGAGTGCGAGCTAGGCATCCACCAGATGGTGATTTTAGACGTTGTCATACACGCCATTCCTTCTGTAGCCAGTCTGCCGCATTCCCTCGTTTTTGCCAATTCCATTCCCATATATTTCAGATTTCTATTCCCATATATTACAACTTTTCATTCCCATAAATTCAAGAGGGTCCCGTGCGGTGCACGGGACCCTGGGGAAAGGGCTGGGAGATTGCCTATTTGCTGATGATAACCGTGTTGGGAGAGAGACCGTAGGTCTGGGGTTCATACATGAGCTGGGCCTGTGCCGGGGGCGCGGTGGAGATTCCGGCGCGCTTCACGCGGGCGTAGTAGCGCATGTTGAGCAGATCCCGCCCGCCCCACTTGGTGCAGAAGCCGCGCACGCGGTCGGCCAGGTACTCCTTGTGGTCGAACCACACGCTCCAGTCGCAGCGCTCCAGCCCGGCGCACTGGCTGGGGATGGCGGGGTTGAGCGCCTCCATGCAGGAGGGCAGGTAGTCCTCCAGCACAAAGTACTCCAAATCCCTGGCGGGCTTGGCGCAGGTGAGCGTCACGCGCACCACGTCGCCCACGTTGAAGTCCCTGGCGGGGCGCCATACGCCGTCTGCATCCTTCTTTTCATACAGGCGGGTGATTTGCAAACCCTTCTCCACCACGCCGGGATATTCGGTTTGGTCCGGCTGGGCCTTGGCGCGCACCACGGCGTAGGCGGTGCCCTCCGTGCAGGTGTAGGCGGCGGTGCAGTCACCGAGCCTGCTGCCGCGCTGCACGAGCGAGAGGGTGGTGATGCCGTTGCCGAGGGTCATGGTTGAGCCATCCGCGATGGTGACGGTGGCGGGAGTGTTGGCAGCGGGCTCGCGGCGCAGGTACTCGTGGAGGGCAATCAGCGTCCACGCGCTCTGCCAGGTGGTGTTGTGGCGGTAGTCGTGCCCGCGGGAGCGCAGCCAGGCGATGAAGGCTTCATGGCGCTTGGCGGGGTTCTTCTCCATGTCCGAGATGAGGCGCAAATCCGCCAGCACGGAGCGCGGGTGCCAGAAGCTCACATGCCAGGAGGCATCCTCCTGCGCCTTTTCGTCCTCCTTCACCAGCTCCGCAAGGGCGCGCTTGGCGGCCCCTTCATCTTTCAGCACGCGTGCCACCTGGAAGCGCGTGGCGGCATCCGTTTCCTCCACGTACCTCTTGCGCTGCGTCTGTTTGCGGAGGTAGCCGCGCAGGGCGTCCATCTTGCCCTTGGGCACCTCATACCCGCAGGCGGAGGCGATATCCAGCACGAAGGCCGTGTGCGCGGACGACCAGAACGAGGACTCGTCCGAATCCTCCCAGTAGCCGAGCCCGCCATTCTTCTTCTGGCGTTTGAATATCTTGGCAATGCTGTCGTCCACGAGCTTGTGGACCGTGGCGGCGGGAGTCTGCGCCATGCGCGGGCAGACG
>JAZUGI010000134.1:0-19659 GCA_045641125.1 Akkermansia sp. | reverse complement strand
TACACCGCCACCCGCATCAAGGGCATCAAGATAGCACCCTCCCCGGAGTGGCTGCAGGAGCGCCTCATCGCCATCGGCCTGCGCCCCATCAACAACGTGGTGGACATCACCAACTACGTGCTCTTCGAGCTCGGCCACCCGCTGCACGCCTTCGACGCCGCCAAGCTCACCGGCGGGCTGGATATCCGCTACGCCAAGGACGGCGAGAAGTTCACCAGCCTCATGGAGGATGAGTACGAGCTCACGCATGAGGACCTGGTCATCTCCGACGCCAGCGGCGCCGCCCTCGCCCTCGGCGGCGTGATGGGCGGGCTGGATTCCGGCGTCACGGAGCAGACCACGGACATCGTGCTGGAGTCCGCCTGGTTCCAGCCCTCCGGTATCCGCTACACCAGCCGCCGCCTGGGGCTGGGTTCCGATTCCTCCTACCGCTTCGAGCGCGGGGCTTCCCCGTGGAACGTGGCGTACGCCGCAGGCCGCGCCATTGAGCTCATCCTGGAATGCGCCGGCGGTACCGCAGAGCCCACCATGGTGTCCGGGGAAGCCCCCTGCCTGGTGCCGGAGGAGAAGGCCGCCGCCGCCAAGGTGGTGGCCCAGGGCACCAATGCCAAAATCTTCAACGCCCTCCGCAACGTGGAGCTGGATTGGAAGGAACTGGATGTCATGACCAACGCCTCCATCCCCCACCTGGAGGCCGCCCGCATCCTCAAGAACCTTGGTCTGGAGGACAACGGCGACGGCTCCTGGAGCTGCCCGCCTTGGCGCATTGACCTGAAGCGCAGCTGCGACCTTCTGGAGGAGGTGGTGCGCGTGTGGGGTATCGACAACATCCCCGCCACCAACACCGCCATCTATGTGGAGGAGAGCGCCAGCGACCGCGCCAACGACTACCGCATGCAGGTTTCCCGCAAGCTGGCAGGCGCCGGTTTCTGGGAGGTGCAGAGCTTCAAGCTCATTGCCGACAAGAGCATCGACCCCACCATCGCCAGCGTGGAGAACGCCCTGCCCATCAAGCCGCTTGTGGACGGAGACATCATCCGCGTGGCCCTGCCCATCTCGGAGGACCATTCCACCCTGCGCCCGTCGCTCGCACCCGGCCTTATCGCCGTGGCCGCCCGCAACATCAACCAGGGCATGGAATGCCTGCGCTTCTTCGAGTGCGGCCGCGTGTTCCGCAACACCGGCGGCGGCAAGGGCAAGGATATCGAGAACGAGGTGCTCGGCATCTTCATGGCCGGCAAGCTTACCCCCGCCAGCTGGGCCGCTACCAAGCCCGCAGACGTGCATTTCGAGCACCTGCGCGCCGTGGTGGACACCATTGTGCCCAAGGCGCAAATCTCCCTCATCCCCGCCAAGCAGGAGCGTGAGAACGCCGCCGTGGGCGCGGATATCCAGATCAACGGCCAGGGCTGCGGCTACTTTGCACGCCTCTCCCTGGCCAAGTGCCGCCAGCTCGGCCTGCCCATGGAGTGCTACTACGCGGAGTTGGATCTCCGCAAGCTCCAGCAGGTGGCCACCGCTCCCTACAAGGCTGTGGACCTGCCGCAGTTCCCCGGCTCCGGCCGAGACGCCTCCCTGGATGTGCCCGCCGCAACCCGCAACGCGGATATCGTGAAGGCCGTGGAAAGCGCCAAGCAGAAGCTGCTGGTCTCCTTCTGCCTCAAGGACGTGTTCTGCGATCCCACCGGTGAAAAGCTTGCCGCGGACCGCAAGGCCATGACCTATTCCTTCCTCTACCGCGATGAGAAGAAGACCCTCACCGCCGCAGAGGTGGATGCCGCCCACAAGCAGGTGCTGGATACCCTCGCCGCCAAGGTGCAGGGCCTCAGCTTCCGCTAAACTCCAAGTCTCAATCCGGAGGGCGTACGGAAAACCGCGCGCCCTCCTTTCTTTTCTCCAACCGCCATGAACCGTGAAGAAGCCCTGGAGGCGTTGAAATCCCGCCGCGTTGTCTCACAAGAGGGGGATATCGCGGATGCCTCCATTTTCGGCCAGGCCGCCCTTTTGGGCCAAACGGACGTAGCGCTGCTGCTGCTGGATGCGGGCGCTAACGTGAATGGCACGGATGCCCACGGATTCACGCCCCTGCACCAGGCATGCATGGTCAATGAGCCCGGGCAGGCCGATGTCGTCCGCTGGCTCATCGCGAACGGCGCAGACATTTCCGCCCATGCCTGCAACCTCGGCTTCCCGCTGCATGTCGCCGCACTCAACGGCTGCACGGAATCCATCAGGGTCCTCCAAGCCGCCGGGGCGGATATCCATGCCCGGAACGCGGCCGGTGCCACCCCGCTGCACACGGCATGCATGTTCGGCCGGGTGGAGGCGGTGCGCCTGCTTCTGGAGCTCGGCGCAGACCCCGCTGCAAGAAACAATGCAGGCAAAACGCCGGCGGAACTGGCCGCCGCTTCCGGCCACGCGGATTGCGCCGCCCTGTGCCGCTAATCTGCCGCGCCGCGCGGGAAGCGCGCAGCCTTATACCCCACCCTGTCCAAAGGCAAGGTTTTTTGAATGCAAATCTGCGTTTGACACCGGTGCGCGCGTGCTGTAGGATTTCCCCAGCTTATGTACGAGGAATTCTACAACATGCTGCAGGGTGTGGAGCGCGTGGGCGTTATCGCCCATTTCCGGCCGGACGGCGATGCCATCGGCTCCACGCTGGCGTTGGGGTTGGCGCTGCGTGCCATGGGCAAGCAGGTGCACATGTGGAACGAGGACGGGTTGCCCGCCCGCTACGAGTTCATGCAGGCCGGCAGGGAGCTGGAGCTTGTTCCGGAAACCCTGCCGCAGGATTTGCAGCTGCTGGTGTGCGTGGACAACGGGGACTGGAAGCGCCTGGGTGACCGCGCCGTGCAGGTTTTTGCGGATGCTCCGCTCATTGCCAATATCGACCACCACGGTACGAACACGCGCTACGGCGCAGTGAACGTGGTGGAGGAGGGCGGCCCCGCCGCGGGTTTCGTGGTTTTCAAGATGCTGCGCGAATGGGGCTGCACCATCACCCCCGCCATTGCGGAGGCCTTGTATGTGGCTATCAACACGGATACCGGCTCCTTCCAGTACGGTTGCACCACCCCGGAGGTGATGCGCGCTGCGGCAGACCTCATTGCCGCCGGGGCAGACGTGGCTGAAATCAACCGCAAGCTCTACCAGGAGCTGCCGCTCACCACCATGCTCATGCAGCGTGAGGTGCTCAACAACATGGTGGTGGAGGAAGGCGGGCTCGTCTCCCACTACTCCATGCCCGCCGGCCGCAAGGCGCAGCTGGGCGTTTCCCTGGAGGACACCAAGGACCTGGTGGATGTGGTGCGCATGGTGAAGGGCGTGAAGGTGGCGGTCATTTTCGAGGACCTCGAAGACGGCCGCATCCGCATGTCGCTGCGCTCCAAGGACCGCCGCGTGAACGTGGCGGACATCGCCACGCAGTTCGGCGGCGGCGGGCATTCCATGGCCGCGGGTATCCGCTGCCGCGGAGAGTTGCAGGACGTACGCGAGCGCGTGCTGCAGGCCATCCGTGCCGCTGTGGCCAACATCTCCGAATCCTGAATTTTTCCATGATGCCAGAAGAAGCACCGAGCGGCGTGTTGCTGGTGGACAAGGACCCCGGCTTTACCTCCCACAATGCGGTGGCGCTGTGCCGCCGCATCCTCAACACCAAAAAGGTGGGGCACTGCGGCACGCTGGACCCCATGGCCACCGGCATGTTGATTGTGGTGGTGGGCAAGGCCACCAAGGTGCAGGACATGCTCATGTGCGAGGACAAGGTCTACACCGCCACCATGAAGCTGGGCATTGAGACCAACAGCCAGGATGCCGATGGCGAGGTGGTGGCCGTGAAGCCCACCGATGCCGTGACGGAAGATGCCGTGCGCGCCGCCTTCGCGTCCTTTGCGCAAGGGCCGTTCGACCAGCTGCCGCCCATGTTCTCCGCCGTTAAAATCAACGGCGTGCCCTGCTACAAGCTCGCCCGCAAGGGACGTGAGGTGGAGCGCAAGCCCCGCCGCGTGCAGGTGCTGGACTACGAAATCACGCGCATCGACCTAGCCGCTGCAGAGGTGGATTTCACCGTGCGCTGCACCAAGGGTTTCTATGTGCGCACCTACGCGCACGACATCGGGCAGCACCTGGGCTGCGGCGCGCACCTCACCGCGCTGCGCCGTGTGCGCTCCGGCAAGTTCGATATTGCAGAGGCCGTGGATGTTCCCACGCTCAAGGCCGCCGGGCGGGAGGAGCTGCTGGCGCGTCTGCTGCCGCTGGAAAAGGTTTTGCAGGATAGGCGGAATGATTGAAACGTGCAACAGCATTGAAAGCTTGGCGCGCTTCCTGAACGGTCGGCGCATGGCGCTTGCCATGGGCTTTTTCGATGGCGTGCACCTGGGGCACCGCCGCGTGATAGAGGCGGCGCAGGCGGAGGGTGCCGTGCGCGCGGTGATGAGCTTTTCCAACCACCCTGCCGGCGTGCTGCGTCCGGAGGCGCACCCGAACCTGCTCACACCGGACCCGCAGTGCAAGAACGCACTGCTGGAGAAGCTGGGCGCGCAGGCGCACCTGTGCATCCCCTTCACGCGCGAGCTGGCAGACACGGAGGCGGAAGCCTTTTTGGACACCCTGCGCGCCGCGCTCAAGCCCGCCTGCCTTTCCGTGGGCAGCAACTGGCGCTTTGGCCGCCTGGGCTCCGGCAATGCGGAAACACTGCGCGCGTACGGCGCGCGGCACGGCATTGCCGTGGCGGTGAACGAGCTGCTGGAGCGCAACGGAACGCGCGTTTCCTCCAGCCTGATTCGCGAGGTGCTTGCCCAGGGCCGCTTGGAGGAGGCCACGGCCCTGCTGGGGCACCCGTTCTGCATTTGCGGCGTGGTGGAGCACGGCCAGCACCTGGCGCGTTCTCTGGGTTTCCCCACTGCCAATTTCACCCTGCCGCCGCATGCCGCCGTGCCGCCGTTCGGCGTGTACGCCGTCTCCGCGAATGTCGGCGGGCAAGAGCTCCATGGTATCGCCAACCTCGGCCTGCGCCCCACCATTGACGAGACGCACAAGCCCATCCGCCTGGAAATCCATTTCAAGGACTGGAGCGGCGATCTCTACGGCACCCGCCTCACCGTGGTCCTTCACCGCTTTATCCGCCCGGAGCGCAAATTCGCATCCATCGATGAACTGCGGGAAGCCATCCGCCGGGATGTGGCGGAAGCATGACGCTATTATTGTTCACGCATTTGCTTGCATTGGGGTGTGGCCTGTGGTAAAAGACACGCATGCTCAAGAAACTGTTTCTTCTTACCATGCTGGGCTGCGGCGTGACCGTGGCCAACGAGGGCTTTGAAAAGGCTCCTGTGGGCAAGTTCACCAAGGTGGACACCGAGTTCGGTCCGCTCACCGCGGCGGACGGACATGCCGAAATCATGAAGGGCCATGCCCGCAGCGGCGAGAACGCCCTGCACATTCTGGGCGGCGAGAACCACTCCGTCACCTTCGAGCTTACGGAAAAAATCACCCGCAAGACCCCCTGCGTGTTCCACATGGAGCGCTGGACCGGCAAGGCCCCCTTCAAGGTGGAAATCTTTGCCAAGACGGGTACCGGCGAGACGAAAATCTCCACCATCGACAAGGCGGACACCGGATCCTACAAGTACGAGGGCAAGCTGGAGCTGCCGGAGGGAACCACCGCCCTGCGTTTCTGCGCCACCACCCCGGAGAACAGCGGTATCTTGCTGGATGATATCGGCATTTACGCCGGCGACATGAAGATTGATGGCGTGGACCTGGCGAATTCCAAGAACTATCCCCTGCTCAAACGCGCCCCCATCAACCCCGCCGTGGGTATCACGGTTCACGCCAAGGGCGCAGCCAATCCCCTGGCTGTGACCAAGGTGCAGTTCAAGGTGGACAACCCCGCCCAAGTGAAGAACGTGACCCTGCGCACCGGCAATGACACCGGCACCTCCTTCCGCGGCAGCAAGGTGTTCGGCACCGGTACGCCGGATGAGAACGGCGTGGTCACCATCTCCTGCTCCCAGAACAACCAGCTGGAATCCGGCGATACCACGCTCTGGGTGGATGTGTGCCCCAGTGATGAATCCCTCGTGGGCAGCACCGTTACCTTCAGCGAATACTCCATCACCGTGGGCGGCAGAAACCTTCAGCCCATGGGTGATGCCATCACCCAGCGCATCGGCTACATGGTGGCCGTGCCCGGTGAAACCGTCGCCAACCAGCCCAACGGTGAGCCGGACCGCGCTTGCGTCTCCTTCCGCATTCCCGGCATGATTGCCACCAGCAAGGGAACCCTCGTGGGCTGCTTCGATGCGCGCTATGTGCACTCCGGAGACCTTTGCGCGGATATCGACGTGGCGGTGGTGCGCTCCACGGACGGTGGCCAGACCTGGACCACGCCCTATGTGGGCATGGATTCCGGCCCCGGTGCGGCCAACGGCAACGGTGACCCCTGTATTCTGGAGGACAAGAAGGGCCGCCTGTGGATGGAATCCCTGGTGTGCCACTTCCAGGGCGGCGCCTCGTTGGGCGTTTCCAAGACCGGGTTCGACCCCAAGGAGACCGGACAGTGGGAAATGGTCTACAGCGATGACGACGGCAAGACCTGGAGCAGCGACCACGTGAACGCCACCAGGCAGGTGAAGAAGGAGGAGTGGACCACCGTTCTCTCCGGCCCCGGCAACGGTATCTGCACCTCCAAGGGCGTTATCGTCTTCCCCGCCCAGATCTGGCAGAGAGGTGCCGCGCACCGCTGCATGAGCACCATCTGCTACTCCAAGGATGGCGGCAAGACCTGGGTGTACGGCACGGGCGTGCCGCACGACACCTCCGAGTGCCAGGTGGTGGAGCTGAAGGATGGCTCCCTGATGCTCAACTGCCGCAACGAGAAGCGCCAGGGCAAGCGTATCGTCTACATCACCAAGGACCTGGGCCAGACCTGGCAGGAGCACGCCTCCAACAACAAGGCCCTGCAGGAACCCACCTGCCAGGCTTCCCTTATCGCCGCCAGCTCCAAGAAGTACGGGGATATCCTGCTCTTCTCCAACCCCAAGTCCGGGCGCCGCGACCACATGACCATCCGCTGCTCCACGGACGGCGGCAACACCTGGAACGATGGGTACGAGTATGATTCCCGCGCCTGCTGGGGCTACTCCTGCCTTTCCATGAGCGCCCCCGGCGTTGTAGGCGTGCTCTACGAGGCTCCCCACGTGAGCGAGACTTCCGACCTGCACGGCATCGGCTTCCTGGCCGTCCCGCTGGAAACCGTTGTCACCGGCAAGGAGGTTCCCCTGCCTGCAAAGGATTCCGCCAAGAAGAAAAAGAAGAAAAAGTAAAGGGATTTACGGTTTCTGCAACAATCATTTCCAGGCTCATCCGGTGTTCTGCCGGATGAGCCTTTTTCTTTCTTTTTGGGGAGGGAATGGCAAGTTTTGCTTGACAAGGCGGCGGGGGCGGTGTATTTTCGCGGCTCACTTAACCCGAATATACTGATTATGGCTAACATGAAAGTTATTCTCGCTACCAAGATTGCAGGTCTGGGCTGTGAAGCCGACCTCGTTACCGTGAAGGCAGGCTACGGCCGCAACTACCTGATTCCCCAGGGTCTTGCGTTTGAGGCCACTCCCGCCAACCAGCGCTTCATCAACATGCTTCAGAAGAAGCGTGCCGAGCGCGAGGCTGCAGAGCTCGCCAACTTCAAGGAGATTGCCGCCAAGATTGCTGCCACCACCGTGGAACTGGTCCTGGAGGCCGGCGAGAACGGCAAGGTGTTCGGTGCCATCACCAATCAGCAGATTGCGGAGGGCCTGGCCAAGCTCGGCATCGAAATCGACCGCCACACCATCGATTTGGAGAAGCCGCTTAAGAAGTCCGGCACCTACGAGATTCCCGCCAAGCTTCACCACGAGGTCACCGCTACCATCAAGGTGGTGCTCGACGTCAAGGGTGAGGTGGCTGAGGCCCCCAAGAAGGAGGAAGCTCCCGCTGAGGAGGCCCCCGCTGAGGCCTAAATCTCCCTATATCAAAACCTTTTCAATTCTGCAGGGCCGCCCGCGTGGCGGCCCTGCCTTTTTTGCGCCTTGACAGCGCAAGGTTCTGTCGTTTATGATGGGTACGTCAAGCGCCGATGAAGAAACGCATCGATGAACAGTTTCTGAAGCATGAACCGGAAGGTGAATGCTTTGATGTCAAGTCTGCCAGAATCAAGCCGGCTGACTTGGCGGAGGTGTTGATTGCTTTCGCTAATACCAAGGGTGGCACAGTGGCAATTGGTGTCAGTGATAAAAAGCGTACTATAGAGGGCATATCCGGTGTGGATGGGCAGCATGTGCGGGATCTTCTTGCTGCCTCGTGGGACTGTTGTCGCCCTCGACCTGAAGTGCAGGAAGAATTCTTGCATGTGGTGAAAGCCAATGGACAGCCCGACCAAGTGCTTTTGCTGCATGTGTCGGCGCGCCGGGATGTGGTGACTAGAAGTTGCAACGAGACCGTATTTGTAAGGGTCTGCGATAGAACCAAGGAGTTGAAGGGCGAGGCTTTGCGCGAGTTTGAGTACAGTCGCTCGGAACGTTCCTATGAGAGCGAGATCAATTTACAGGCTACCCTTGATGATTTGGATGCCAGTCTGTTGGCAAAGTATAAGGAATGCATTGGGGCTTCCAAGCTTTCCTCTGTACAAGTCTTGAAATCACGAGGTATGCTCAGGGAGGAGAGCGGTAATACACTCCTTACCAATGCTGCCGTTCTCCTGTTCGCAAAGGACATCCGCCAGTTTTTCCCTCATTGCCGCTTGCGCTTCTTGCGATATGATAGCAATGAAAAGTTGGGCGGGGCGCGATACAATGTCATCAAAGACAAGACGTTTGACGAACCTCTTCCCAAGATGCTGGAGCGTGCCAAGGAATTTGTTTCGGGGCAGTTGCGTGAGTTCACTTCTCTGAATGCAGAAGCCAAGTTCGAGACGGTTCCTGAGTATCCTGAATTTGCCTGGGTGGAAGGCATCGTCAATGCTGTGGCGCATCGAGAATACGCAAATATGGGGGATTATATCCGCGTTTCCATGTATGACGATCACATGGAGATTGAGAGCCCGGGAAGGCTTCCCTATCCGGTGACCTTGGAAAATATTCGCAAGACCCGTCGCTCCCGGAACCCTATCATTGCCCGTGTGTTGACCGAGATGAAATGGGTCCGTGAACTCAATGAGGGTGTGCCGCGCATATACACGGATATGGAGGGCGCCTTCTTGGAACATCCGGAATTTTCGGAGGGTGCGGCTTCTGTAAAACTTGTCTTGAAGAACAATATCCATTCCCGGAGAATGCGACGGGAAGACAAAGTGTCGGAATTTATCGGGGATGATATCTGGAACTCCCTAGATGACCTTGAAAAGGATATCCTTGTTTACCTGGTAGGGCATAGAAATGTTAAAAACGGGGAACTCGTGAACGCCCTGAAAATCTCACATACCACCATCGGCAAAAGATTGAAGAGATTGCTCGAAAAGGGGGTCGTTGTCTCGCGAGGTACCACAAAATCGCCTATGCGTGTTTACAACATCTCCAGTCTCAGCTGAGACTTGCAACCTACTTGCAACTTGCTTGCAACTTGCTTGCAACTTGCTTTCGCTAGTATTGTTGCAACTCACGTTGTCACTGTGTTTGCCTATGCCTTGCCTTGCAGAAAGCGGCCGGCGGCGGTGCGGATGGTTGCCGCGGCGGATGGCATGGGGATACCCAGGCTGCGCAGGCGGGCGTTGTCCATGGCGGTGTGGCGGGGACGGGGCTCGCGGAAGAAGGTGGCTTCCGCCAGCTTTTGGCGGGTGATTTCCGGCAATTGGGGCAGGGCACCCGAGCGCACGGCCTCTTGCAGGGCCAGGTGGGCGCAGTCCCACCAGGAGAGCGGTGCCTCCTCCCCGTTGCCGCTGCATACGTGGATGATGCCGCGGTAGTCCGTCTCTGCCAGTTGCAGCACGGCGCGGGCAATGTCGTGCGCGTCCGTGGGCATGGAAAACTTGTCCGCTATGGCGGCCAGGGGCTCGCCCGCCAGGGCCTTGGCGAGCATCTGCTCCACCAGGGCGGGGCGGTGCGGGTTTCCGCATATCCAGGAGACACGGGCCACCACGGCCCGGGGCAGGGCATCCAGCACCTCCAGCTCGCCCTCCCGCTTGCTATGGGCGTACCAGCCTTCCGGGCGGCAGTGGGCATCTTCCCCCTTGAAACCTGGCTTGCGGCCGTCCAGCACGTAGTCTGTGGAAAGGTGGATGAGGCGCGCGCCGGTGTGGCGGCATGCCAGAGCCATGGCGGCGGGAGCCACGGCATTGGTGAGGTGCGCGCGCAGCGGGTCGTCTGCACAGCTTTCCAGCCCGCTCACGGCTGCGCAGTTCACCACCGCATCCGCCGGGTGCGCCAGCACATAGTCCGCCACGGTATCCGCATTCTCCAAATCACACTCTGCATGCGAGGGTGCCAGCAGCTCCCAGCCGCGCCGCTTCACCTCGTCCGCCCCGGCCATCCCCGTCCTTCCGCTTGCTCCGAACAACAGGATTTTCATGTGGGGGAGGACAAAACTATTTCTTCACCTGCAGGTAGATAATCTGCTTGGCGAAGCGGGGGTCCTTGGTGGCGGTGGTGATGACCAGGCGGTTGAGCACGGGTTTTTCCGTGCTGCGCGGGGTTACGGTGACGGTGTATTTGGCGCCCTCCTTCACCTTGTTGGGCACATAGTCGAAAGCATTGCCGCTCAGGCCGGCCTCTTGGATGCCGGTGACGGGGGAGCCCTTGGGCAGGGTGATGGTGAGCACCTGCGGCTCCGGCTTGGCACCGCGTTGCCACACCAGGCTGCGCGCGGAAAGGATGATGGCCTGCGGCACATCAAAGTTCATCGTCAGGCGCGTGGTCTTGCCGTCTGCCGTGGTGGCGTCAATCTGCTTGGCCACGGGTTGGTCGAACTTGGAGGTGTCCACCTTGGCAATGAGCTTGTTGCCCTGGATGGTGACGGTGGTGCAGTCGCACAGGGGCTTGGCCTTGGTGATGGCGGGGCCGTCCGTGGTGAACTCCACCACGGCGGATTGCTGGCTGTATGCCAGCTTCACGTCCTGCCGGGGCTGGGGAAACCCTGCGAGCGCGGGCAGCGTGCAGGCGGCGGAAAGGATGATGGTGTGCAGCGCGTTCATGCCTTGTCCTTGGCTTTTTCCTTCTCCTCCTTGGGCATGGTGAAGCAGGAAATCAGGAAGAGGGCCGCCGCCACGCACACGCAGGAGTCCGCCACGTTGAACGACGGCCAGTGATAGTGGTCCAGCCACGGGAAGGAGAAGTCCAGGAAATCCACCACATACCCGTTGATGAGGTTGCGGAAGAAGCCGAGCGATTCCGCACCGGGGCGGAAGAAGCCCTGCAGCAGGCGGTCCGTCATGTTGCCGAGCACGCCTACGGTGATGAGCGCCCATGCAAACTTCAGCATGGTGGTGCAGAAGAACCCCTTGCGGAACAGGCGGTACAGCCAGATGAGCGCCGCCACCTGCACGCCCAGGAACAGGAAGGGCGCCCACACCGTGCCGTTGCCCGTGCCGAACGCCACCCCCGTGTTGTGCACGCGCACAATGTTGAAGTTCATGATGCTGCTGTCCGCTATCACGCGGTCAATGCGCAGGCCGATTTCCGTCGTCCAGTCGTACGGAAAGTTGAGCACAATGTACCACTTGGTCGTCTGGTCCAGCAGGTACAGGACCACAATGAGGATGACGAGGAAAACGGTGAGCTTGCTCTTGGCTGTTGTCTGGGCTGTTTCAGGCACGGGCGTATGATAGCCCAAGCCCGCTCCGCGCGCAAGCGCAAATGCGCGCGCAAGTCTTTCTTGCAGGGCGGGGCGCGTTTTGGTAGAATCGGCGGCAAGTTATGAAAACCGCTTTCGCTGTAATGACCTTGTTGGGCGTACTGGGCGCAGCCGCGCCCGCCGCTTTGAGCCCCGTGTACCCCACCCCGCAGAAGTGCGAGCTGGGCACGGAATACACACGCGTAACCGCGGTGTATGTGATACATCCCACCCTCAACGCGCGGCCCACTCCCTGCCCACCCGAGAATGATATCTGGGAGAAACTGCCGGCCAAGGAGGGCGCCTATGCCATCCGCATCACACCCGGCTGCCTGTATGTGTATGTGAACGACGATCACGCCACCGAAAAGGTGGACACGCTGGGCCTGTACTACGCCAAGCAGACCGTTTCCCAGCTGCTGAAGGATGTTCCCGGTGCCAAGGACGCGCAGAAAGACCCGTTCCCTGACAAGAGTCTCGAGGAGGTGGCGAAGCTGGGCGAACTGCCCTGCGGCACCATCCTCGACTGGCCGGACCTGGCGTACCGCGGCACGGTGGAGGGCTACTACGGCATCCCGTGGGGCGGAGAGGCCCGCATGTCCCAGTTCGCGTTCTACGGCCGCAACAAGATGAACTTCTACCTGTACGCGCCCAAGGACGACCCCTACCACCACGGCGGCGGCTGCTATGAGCTCTACCCCGCAGACAAGGCAGCGGAGCTGAAGCAGCAGATTGCCTGCGCGCGCAGGAACCATGTGCGCTTCGTTTGGGGTATCCACCCCGCCAACACCGTGAACTGGGACCAGAACGGCGGCCAGCAGCAGCTGCAGGGCCTCTGCGCCAAGCTTCAGCAGCTCTATGATTTGGGCGTGCGCGACTTCGCCGTGCTGGTGGATGATTCCGGCGGTGAAATCTGCAAGCCGGAGCGCCAGGTGCAGCTCTGCAACTACATCCTGGAAAAATTCATCCGCACGCACAAGGACGTGAACCAGGAACTGGTCATGTGCCCCACGGGCTACAACCGCAGCTGGACCAACCCGGAATTCCTGGGCAAGCTGGGCAGCGGGCTGGACAAGGCCATCCATGTGATGTGGACGGGCGACACCGTGGTGCACGACATCACGCTCTCCGGCCAGGAGTGGGTGCATGAGAAGCTGGGCCGCCCCACCTTCATCTGGTGGAACTGGCCGTGCTCGGATTTCAAGTCCAGCCGCCTTTCCATGGGCCGCACATACGGCAACGGCCAGGAACCCAAGATGCGCGAGGAGATGACCGGTTTTGTGGCCAACCCCATGGAGCGTGCAGAGGCCAGCAAGGTGGGTCTTTTCGGCGTGGCGGACTACACCTGGAACATCTGCGGCTTTGATTCGGAGAACTCCTGGCACCAGGGTATAGAGCGCCTGTACCCCGGCTGCGCAGACGCCATGCAGGTGTTCTGCCGCCACAACTCCTACCTGCTGCCCAACAACCACGGCTACTTCCGCGAGGAATCCGCCGGCATTGCAGATGATGCCAAGTACTATACGGAGATGGTGGCCGCCGGAAAGCCGGATGCCGCCAAGGCCGCCGTGCTCAAAAAGGAGTTCAAGGCCATGGCCGCCGCAGGCAAGGAGCTGCGCCACGCCAAGGGCATTGAATCCCTGCAGAAGGACATTGCCCCGTGGCTGGAGGCCTTCCAGCTTACCGGGCAGGCCGGTGAGCGCATCATCGGCGCCCTCTCCGAGAAGGAGACCGCGCCTGCGCTGGAGAGCCTGCTCTACGCAGGCACCCGCATGGAGCGCATCAACAGCATGGAACGCACCTGTTGGAAGAACGGCAGCGTTGGCAGCACCACCGGAATTGAGGTGGCCGCCTTCGCCATGACCCCCGCCATCAAGGAAACCCTCACCTATGTGAACGGGCGCGTCTACAGCGAGCTCGCAGGGGTGAAGGGCAACGCCTGCAGGCCCGTCTTCATCAGCAGCGTGGGTGATGCCCAGAACAACGCCAAGCTCGTGGCGGATGGCGACCCCAAGACCCTCTGGCACTCCGGCACCCAGCAAAAGGTTGGCGATTGGATTGGCCTGGACTGCGGCGGCGCGGTGGATATCCGCACCGTTTGCCTGCAGATGGGTGGCCGCTACGCCAAGGACTTCATTCCCCAGGGCCAGATGGAGTACTCGCTGGACAACAAGGATTGGAAGCCCATGGGCTCCCCCACAACCGGCGCCCTGGTGAACGTGGTGAACGAGAAGCCCGTGCATGCGCGCTACGTGCGCTACCGCGCGCTTCAGGCCGTGCCCAACTGGCTTGCGGTTTGCGAGTTCACCGTCAACCGCCGCCCCGGCACCGTGGTGAAGACCGATATCCCCGGCCTGGCCGCCGCTTCCCCCTACCGCGATGAGAAGTCCGTGGGCATCAACCGCATCTTCGAGGTGGCCCAAATTGCACCCGGGCAATCCATCTGCTTTGAGCTCGCCACCCCGCAGGTGGCCACCTGGCTGGAAATCACCCTCAACAACCCCACCGTGGACCAGTGGGCCAAGGTGGAGCTCCGCACCGCGGACGGCAAGTACGTCACTGTGAAACCCCAGCGCCAGGGCGGTATGCTGGTCATCCGCCAGAACGGCATGCCCAAGGAGCCCGTTTCCGGCCTGCGCCTCACCAATGCCGGCAATTCCACGCAGGATATCAAGCTGGACATGTTCAAGCTGGATATGGCCCCGGACGATCCCCGCACCAACCCGGATTCCATCACGGATGCGGATATCTGCTCCGCGTTCGACCTTGGCCGCATGCCGCTCAACACGCGCCTGGCCGTGCCCGCCAGGGCCAAGGAACTGCTGGTTGTCGGCACCGGTGACATCACCGTGGACGGCGCCGCCGGAGCCCCCAAGGTGAAGGGCCCCGTGCGCATCTACCAGCTGCAGCCGGGTAGGAAGCACATCACCATCAAGGCCGCCTCCCAGAAGGACAAGGTTGTCAACGAGGTGATCTTCCGCTGATTCTCCAAGCACGCCTGCGGGTGTCAACCCGCCAGCGGTACGGCATTGCGCCGCGTCTGCCCCAGGTAGGCGCGGCGCACTTTGCTGTTCTCCCCGAAGAAGCGCAACGCCGCATCCCGGCTGATGCCCTGCAGGTTCACATAGCGCGTGAGCAGCAGGTTCACATCCCGGTGCCCCATGTAGAGCTGCAGCGTGGGCAGGTCGCGGTATGCCTTGGCAAAGTAGCTGGCAAAGGTGTGGCGCAGCACATCCTGCTGCCATTCCGTGAACCCGGCGTCCCGGCGCAGCTCGCGCCAGCGGTTGATCCAATTGGGCGGGCAGATGGGCCGCTCCGGGGCGTGCGGCCCCGCTTCCTCCAGCATGGCGCGCAGGTTCGGGCACAGCGGTATGCAGCGCCCGCCGCCCGTCTTGGAATGCCGCGGCGGCACCGTCAGCTCCGCGCTCTCGGTGTCGATGCATGCGTACGTGAGCCGCGTCACCTCCTGCGGGCGTATGCCTGCGTACAGCATGAGCGCCAGCGCCGGGCGGCACGCGCGGTGCTCTTTCCGCCAGCTGATTCTCAGCAGCTTTTCTATCTCGTCCGGGCGCAGCGGCACTATGGTTTTTTCCCGTATGCGCGGCGCTTGCGTGCCTTTCACCGGATTGTCCTTGCACCAGCCCTGCCGCACACCCGTTTGAAAGAGCACAGACAGGCACGCGCGTGCCTTGTGCCGCCGCGTGGGGCTGGGGAAGCCCGCCTCCAGGATTTCCGTGCATTGCCGCGTGTCCATTTGGCCGAGCCGCATATCGCGCAAGCCGTCCACGCTGCCCATCAGGCGGTTCATGCACTGGCGGAAATCCTGCACGGTGCGCGGAGACTGCCCTGCCTTGCCTTCCAGCGTGAGCCTCACCGCCTCGCCAAAGCTGGTGTCGCTGCCGCTTTCGCGGTGCGCCTTCAGCCCTTCACGCAGGCAGTGCTTCAAGATTTGGAAGCGCTCCGCCGGGGTGCCGCCGCTGTTCCGCAGCTCATCCATTCCTTCCAATATAAGCCGCGCGGCCTCACTCGGCTTTACTCCGCTGTCCTCCAGCAGATAGATTGCTACATCTGTATCTCTCTTCTTCATACGGTTTACAAAGGCGTAGTCAAGCCCCCCTCCTCATTTTTTTTGATTTTTTTCTTCAATCGGTTTTTTTGTCCTTTCGGCCTTTTTGTTCAATATTGTTGAAATGCAGCCGTTTACAGCTTTTTGAAAATACCAGAACAGTATCGCCGATGCTTATGGATACCGAAACGATACTTGTCGCAGTATGAGCCTTTCCTTGATTTTTCCCAGTGATTTCTGGCATTTCTTGAACACTTATGGTGAGTTACTTGTCTAGTATACAAAAAGATACCGCTTTTGTAAAGCGGTATTATAACCATGCAGACGAGATACCGAGTCTGTGTCCCGGGAGGGCCCGCAACGAGCTTTTCCCTAACTTTAACCCCAAAATACATCAACGCATGAAACTACATCTGCCAGTAAGGTTGCGCGCCAGCCTCATCGCTGCCGTAATCGCCATTACATCCGGTGTGTACAATGCACACGCGAACGACATCTCGGATACGAACATCACGTTCACCGAGGTGTATAACCGTACTTCGGGCAATACATACACTGCCAGCCAGGACATCTCTTTCCAAGCGATCGAGCTTACGAAGGGGCTGCATGCCAGCTTTATCAGCGGTGATACGACCCTGACCGCAGGAAGGAGCCTGATTTTCAACAACCACTTTGGTGCCAACAGCACGGATCTGCAGCCCGATCAGGACAAGCAGTATGACGGTCTGCTCGACATCGTTGCCGACGACATCCAGGTTGCCGGTGGCGGCTACAGGGTTGTGCTCGAGGATGTATCCATTGTGGACAACGTGCCGGTTGCCGGCACCAGGCATACAACCGTCGGTGGTCTGAGCGACCTCGTCGTGCTCAACGGAGACGTTTCCACTCTGACGGATGCAGAGAAGAAGACCCTCCACGCGGAGGAACTTGTCAACACCCCTGATGTCACCGCTCGCGAGAATTCCGAGGTGTCGATGGGAGCCCTGGTGGGAGCCGGCAATTTCGGTGCATACGGCAACGGAACGGATGTGAGCAGCGTCGATGCCGATAGCATCGGTACCACGGATACCCGTTTCGGCAATGTTTCCGCCGCCAATACGGAGCTGAATGTGGCAGGAGACGTGTATGCCACCACCCTGGTGGCTGTCCGCAGTGATGTGAACCTTGATGGCAAGGCCGACTTGATTGGCCTTGACCTGGACAAGGATTCCGCGCTTACGGCCAGGAAGGATATCGATGCCGGCGATACAACCGGCCATGTTTCCGTTTATGGTACGGTGGAGTCCACAGAGGGCAACGTGCACCTGATTCACGGCAACGAGAGCGATTTGGACGGCCTTCACGAGGGTTCCTCCGTCAAGGCTGCCGAAAAGGTTATCCTTGAGGATATCCATGCCGCCCTGGCTGAAGTGGAGGGCACGAAGGGCGTGATTATCGCCAACGGTTCCCTGGTGGAGGGTTCCACCATCACCGCCGGCGACAGCGAGGCCGAGCCCCCCGTGCTGGCCGATGTGATTATCTCCGACAGCACGCTGCGGGAGCACACCGATGCCGAAGGCGTGGTGACCAAGAATACGGTGAGTGCCACGGATGACGTGGTCATCAAGGACGGCGCCGTTGTGGGCGGCTCCGAAATCAATGCCGATGACAGCGTCATCGTGACCGGCGTGGGCTCCGAGCTCTCCGGCAAGGTGGACGTGAACGCCGGCGACAAGATTGTGGTGAAGAACGATGCCACACTTGATATCGACGGCGGTGAGGACAGCGATGCTTCCGTGGATGCCGACACACTGGCCATTCGCGATGCGGCTGATGATACGGCCACCATCTCCAATGCCGGTATCGCCCTGAATACGGCACTCATTTCCGATGAGCAGACCCTGGTGCTCAACCACGATACCGGAACAATCGGTGCAGTGGTGGAGGCCAACGACGGTGCTCCCGAGGTGAATGGTGCCAGCCTGGTGGTTGATGCGGCTTCCGAACTGGAAATCGGCACCTTCTACTCTCAGGACAGCGAAGACCCGACAACGGCCGGGCATTACTTCGGCAATGCCGAAATCAAGGGCGGTTCCACCGTGGATGTCACGGCACCCTCCTACATCAAGAACTACACAGAGTCCGGCAAGGATACTCTGACCACGTTCCAGGATACAACCTCCATCATCAACGCTTCCATTACGGGACCCGCCGAAACGGTGGCCCAGGCTGATTCCCACATCGGCAACCTCTCCCTCGCAGATGAGGGCGTGCTGAGCCTGGTGAACGGAACGGAAGGTGACGCGCACGGTTATATCGCCAACATCACGCCCGGTGCAGAAGGTACCATCAACGTGGTGGACGGCTACCTGAACACCCCGGAACTCGATGAGGAAGGTCTCACGCTCGGCCTCAACGGCGGTATCGTGACACTTAGGCCCGTGCGTGCCTCCCAGGGCGCAACCGTGAGTTCTGAAACTCATGCCAACCCGCATGTGCTGGTGAAGGCCATCACGGATGCTGCCGATACCGGGGCCACGGAAACGCTTGGCGTCTCCTCCATCCGCACCCGCGTGCACCAGTACATCTTCGACCCGGGTGAGGAGAAGACCTATGATGCCTACACGTACTACTACGTGGCACGCTTCAACGGCACGCTTGACGACGGCACCGAGGTGACCGCCGGACAGCTTGTCGCTCTCACCGACACCCCCACCACATACGCCCTGGCCAATGGTGAGACTGTCTACAACGGCGTGATTGAGGCTGCCTTCCTCAGCGAGCACGACAGCCTGCTCCTTGACCGTCTCGACCAGCCCACGCTGGATGAGAACGAGGAGCTGCAGCACATCATCGGCGACAACTACACGGTGCTGGAGACGGGCCAGATTTGCACCTATGTGGACACCATCACCTATTACGATGGTATCTACGAGGGCAGCGAGAGGCACAGGGACGGCATTGCCTCCCTTACCGTAAAGGAGGATGTCTCCGCCAACAAGACCCACATCCGCGTCTATGAGATTGCCCAGCGCGACGGCACGGCCGATCCGAACTCTGGTATCGTCGATATCCAGGGCGACCTTTCCGGCTCCGAGGATATCTTCATCGCAGACAAGGAAATCTCCATCGGCTCCATGAGCGGTCAGGACAACCTCATCGTTTCCCTGACGGATGATGTGACCATTGGCGATATCGGAACGGAAACGGCCAAGTCCTCCAACAACACCATCAAGGGTGTCAACGTGACAACCGGGGACATCTACGGTGACCTCAACGAGCTGGTGGCAGAGGAAAACATCCAGACCGGCAACATCACCGGTGACGAAAACTCCCTGTCGGCCACCAACATCACAACCGCCGACATTACCGGTGACTCCAACGAGTTGACGGCCACCGAGGATATCAGCACGTTTAACATCACCGGCGACGAAAATATCCTGACAGCCGGCGGCGGCATTGACTCCGCAGTGGTGAAGGGCAATGCAAACCAGCTGAGCGGAAATGAAGAAGTGTGCGTCGACGATGTGATTGGCGACGACAACGTGCTGACTTCCCAGGACGGCCGGGTCCTTGTACGCGGCAATGTTGAGGGGGACACCAACACGCTGGATGCATACACGGATGTGCAGGTTTACGGCTCCGTGATAGGAGACGGGAACTGGCTGGGCGCCCAGACCGGCGAGGTGGATGTGGATGAGGATGTCATCGGTGACTCCAACACCCTCTACGCCGTTGAAGGCGATGTGCATGTGCGCGGTGACGTGAACGGCGACACGAACACCCTCATCTCCGTCGGCGGGGACTCTGTT
>JAZUGI010000133.1:0-22083 GCA_045641125.1 Akkermansia sp. | reverse complement strand
GGTTTGCAGTGGACCCTGAACGAACCGCAGGAAGCCCCCAAGGACCAGCCCGCCGCCACAGCCCCGGCAGATCCCGCCCAGCAGGCGGCCAGCGCCGCACAGCCGGCAGCGGCTGCAGCCCAACCCGCCGCCACGGCCGGTGATGCTGCGCAGCAGGCCAGCCCCGCCGCGCCTGAGGAAAGCGCTCTCGCCGCAGCCAAGCCCGCGCAGGAGATTGCCGTGCTGGAGGGCAAGGACGCAGAGGGCAACGTGGTGGCCAAGTACCACTTCCAGGATGTGGGCGGCAGCATCTCCGGCGTGGAGATGGTGGGCAAGGCCATCAACTCCACCAAGCCGGAGCTGCAGGAGAACGTACGCATCAACTCCGACCCCGACCACGGTATCGGCACGCTCATGTTCGGCCTGGCGGAAGACCGCCCCGCCACCTTCGACTCCGCCGTGTACGAGCTGAAGGCGCAGACTGCCGACAGCATCACCCTCGCCGCGCGCGTGGGTGAGCTCATTATCCGCAAGATATACACCCTGAAGCCCCTACAGCAGGGTGAAGAGCGTATCGACGGCAACGCCTATGCGTTCGACCTCAAGATTGACGTGCAGAACACCTCCGCCCAGTCCATGGAGGCCCGCAACTGGGGGCTCTACGCCGGCGGCGCCTGCCAGATATCCACGGACGAGCCGGACCGCTACTCCTACTACGTGACCCAGGACAACGGCGACTTCAACAAGGAGAGCGCGGGGTCCTTCAGCGGCATGTTCTCCGGCACCAAGGCACGCATCTGCACCAGCGACTTCAAGGCGCTGGAGTGGGCCGGCGTAATGAACCAGTACTACGCCTCCGTCATCCAGCCGGCCAAGGACTCCGGCAACGGCGGCATCTACGCGGCGCCCGCCAACTTCAAGCTCCCCGTCACCGGGGAAACCAGCACCAACGGCGTGCAGCTCGCCGTGTGCCTCCCGGATTTCACGCTCAGCCCCAAGACCGCAGAAATGCAGGGCGGGCAGAAGAACCTCTCCTACTCCGTGTTCACGGGGCCCAAGCTCAACCTGATGCTCAGCGACATGAACGGGGAGTTCCGCAAGCTGGACCGCCTGATGGACTACGGCATCCTCACCTTCCTGAGCTACCCCATGAACTGGCTCATCAACCTGTTCTACGGGTGGTTCGGCAACTGGGGCTGGGCCATTGTGGCCATGACCTTCGTGGTGCGCGGCGTCATCTGGCCGCTCTACCGCAAGAGCTACATGAGCATGAAGCGCATGAGCCTGCTGCAGCCCAAGATGAAGGAGCTCAAGGAGAAGTACCCGAACGACCAGCAGAAGGTGCAGATGGAGATGATGAAGCTCTACCAGGAGTACGGCATCTCCCCCATGGGCGGCTGCCTGCCCATGCTGCTGCAAATGCCCATCTTCTTCGCCTTCTTCTGGGTGCTGCTCTCTGCGGCGGAATTCCGCGGTGCGGAATGGATCGGCTGGGTGACCGACCTGTCCCAGATGGACACCGTGTGCTGGATACCGCTGTTCGGCTATGACCTGCCGCTGAACATCCTGCCCATTGTCATGGCTGCATCCATGATTATCCAGATGCACATGACCCCCGCCACGGGCGATGCCACGCAGGTGAAAATCATGCGCTGGATGCCGGCGCTGTTCTTCCTCTTCTGCTACACCTACGCCAGCGCCCTGGCCCTCTACTGGACCACCACCAACATCATCTCCATCATCCAGACCCTCCTCATCCGCCGCCTGCCCCAGCCGGAGCTCACCAAGGTCAAGCACAAGACCGGCGGCAAGAAGGGCTTCATGCAGCGCATGATGGAGGCCCAGCAGCAAGCCCTTCAAGAGCAGCAGCGCCAGGCAAGGAAATGATGCACTCCCTGTAATACAGCCGCGCTGCGCGCGGGAATTTCAAAAAAGCATCCGGCACTTTCCGCCGGATGCTTTTTTTTGACAAGAAAGAGTCGGGGGTTCCCCGAAATGCGGGAAATCCGGCACCTGTATCCCAAAGAATTTGGCGAACATGTGAATTGGGGAGGCGGGGCGGATGGTACGCAAGGCGCATCTTGGAGATGCCGCAACCCGTCTTCGCGCAGTGCTCCGCCGGGCTGGCATGCGCACACGTGGAAATCCGGGAAAATCCGGAAAATTTTGTTGCAATTGCCGCAGGAATGGCGCACAATACGCGCGGAGCCGTGTATGGGCTCCGCAACTCAACGAACAACATGAAGACACTCAAGAGATTCGTACTGGTGGGAGCCCCCGCCTCCGGCAAGGGCACCCAGTCGTCTTTCCTTTCAGACACCTACGACCTGAAGCCGCTGAGCACGGGCGCGCTGCTGCGTGCAGAGATTGCCGCCGGCTCCCAGCTGGGCATGGAGGCCAAGAAGTACATGGATGCCGCCATGTTCGTGCCGGACGAGGTGGTGAACGGCATTGTGGCCAAGTGGCTGGGCGAGAACAAGGACTGCGGCTGCCTGCTGGACGGCTACCCCCGCACGGTTTCCCAGGCGGAGACGCTGGATGCCAACCTGACGCAGCTGGGCATGGAGGTGGACATCGTCATCTACCTGAACGTGGCCCTGGAGCTCATCCAGGCGCGCATGCTGAAGCGCAAGGCCTGCCCGAAGTGCGGCGAGACCACCCGCAACGGCGAGGAGAAGTGCCCGAAGTGCGGCGCCACCATGATTGTGCGCACGGACGACAACCCGGAGGCGTTCGCCAAGCGCTGGAAGGACTACGAGAGCCTGACCGTTCCGGTCATCGAGCATTACCGCGCCCAGGGCAAGGTGGTGCAGATCGACGTGACGGAGGAGGGCGAGCCGGAGGAGGTTTCCGCCCGCATCGCCGCCGCCGTGCGCGCCTACTGCGAGAAGTAACCGCACCCTATACAGCAACATTCACCACGGGACGCCCCGCAACGGGCGTCCCGTTTCTTTGTCATACCTGCCACACGCGCAGGCACGGAAAGGGCTTGACTACCCGGCCCCTTATTATAGAATAATGAACGTCATGAAGAAACAGACACTTTTTGTACTCGCCGCTTCCCTTGTGCTGCCGCTGACGCAGTGCACGGACAAGACCGCCACCACCAACAACACGGACACCTCTGCCGCCGTGGTGCAGCAGCGCGCCGTTGCGTACTCCACGCTGGCCGCCATTCCCGCAGATGTGGAGGCCGTTATCTCCCTCAACCATGTGGCCCAGATTATCCAGGGTCTTGCCGCCAACGGCATCATCCCCGCCGACCAGGTGACGGAGGACGTGACCATGTGGGACGGCGGTGCCGTGGCCGTGAGCACCAAGGCCATGGGCACGCTGGAGAAGCTGCTGCCCGCCATCAAGAAAATCCAGATGAGCCAGGCCATCACGGGTGGAGAGGGCCCGGCGCTGAGCGAGGAGGACGTGAAAGCCCTCGCCGCCGCCATCGACTCCTGCGGCCCCATCGGCCCCATCTACGCCACCATTGCCGTGAATCCCGGCGCTGAGGCCAAACTGGCAGAGATGTACAACAAGTGCATGACCGACCTGATGCAGAAGAAGGACGTGTACGCCGAATACAACGGCTACAAGGGTATCCACAAGAACCTGGTGGACAGCGAGCACCTGGCGGAGCTGCCCGCCCCGCTGCAGGAGGCCCTCAAGAAGCACAGCATTTACGCCGTTTCCAAGCTGGTGGGCAACACCTTGCAGATTGTGGTGTGCGAGGACGTGGCAGATATCCGCCACGCCGCCACGCCGGAGGAATCCGTGCTGGCTACCGACAAGCTGAAGGCCGGTGATTCCCGCCTGGGCAACAGCAGCTACCTCATTTCCTACGGCAGCGAGAAGCTCTCTGACCTTTCCAACAAGATGAGCACCATCAGCGAGGAGCTGGATACCCTGAGCGCCATGCTCACCGATGCCCTGGGAGATTCCCCGGAGGCCGCCACCATCAAGGATGCCGTCGCCAAGATTGTTGCCGAGTTCAAGAAGCTGGACAATGTTGCCCCCACGAAGTTTGCAGACTTCATGCAGATTTGGAGCGATGGCACCATCCACATGGAAGCCCGCGGAGACGCCCGCGGCGCCACCTTTGAGGCCGCCAAGCTCATCGGCGCCCCGCACTCCTCCAATGCCGCCGTGTATGTGGAGTGGACCCCCGGCAACTGCGACTGCGATTTCAGCATGACCAACGTGTGGAACGCCGTGGAGCAGGCCCTGCCCGCCATTGCCAAGATGGACGGTGAGGAAGGTGCCGGATACTACGCCGAATACCAGAAGGCCAAGCCCGTGATTGAAAGCGTGGGCAAGGCCCTGGGCACCGTGGGCAGCGGCATGGGAGGCTCCAGCTTTGTGATGGTGGACGGCAACGGCTCCATGCCCTCCGACAAGCCGGAAGGCACCGCCATTCCGCGCCTGGTGTACGCTTCCGGCGTGACCAACCGCGCTGCCTTCGCACAGGGCTGGGCCCAGCTCAAGGAAGCCGCCGCCCAGGGCCTGACCGCCTACGGCGAGGATCCCAACCTGGTGAACATGATTGTGCCGCAGGAGGTGCAGAAGGGCAAGGCCACCGTCACCAGCCTGGCCACCCCGGTCAACGGCCCGGATCTGGCCCCGAACGTGGCCATCAGCGACCAGGTGATCGCCTTCGGCTCCTCTCCGGAGCAGACCGCCACCGTGGCCAACACGGATACCGCCTCCGCCGAGTCCTTTGCCGGCATCAAGTTCAGCGTGAACATGGATGCCCTCTCCAAGCTCACCACGGTGGTTTCCGAGCTCATGGACGAGCAGGACGCCCAGCAGTGCGTGCAGAAGGCCGTCCAGTACGTCAAGAGCGTCAGCGGTACCGTCACCGTGGAGGGTGGCGAGTGCATCATCCGCATCGATACCCAGTTCAAATAAGGGTACCGTTCCCATTTACAGCGGGGCGCGCCGTTTTGCGGTGCGCCCCGTTTTGTTTTTTTTCTAAACAAAAGCCGGGGGCTCGTGCGCCTATTGTAGTGAGATGACATGGTGTTGCATCAGGAGAATCTCTGCGACTACCGCGCTTTTCGCGCTGGCTGCGGCTCCCCTGTGCGCGGCGGACCAGCCCGCCAATGTTCCCACCTACCAGGGGCAGAAACCCGCAGACAAGCCCCTGCCCAAAAACGTGCCCGTGTACAATCCGGAATCATCCACGCCGCAGCTTATCCGCCGGAATATGAACGCCCCGCGCCCCGGCGTGGCTTTCCCCTCTTCCCTGCCCAAGGAACACAAGGCCCCCAAGGAAGAAAACGCGGAACAGCCGAAAAAGGAAGAGCAGCATGCGTAAGCAAGCGATGCTTACCCCCGCCGTTCGTCCGCTTCCGCTCTGCGGGTGGATTGCGTCTCCCGTCCGCATATTTCAGGCCGCCTTTCGAGACAAAAACGAGGGCTAGGGTAAGTGGAAGGAAAATACGGCAAAAAACCTCAACACGTAACGCGTTGTATTTATTGAATGTTATAAACATTCGGAGAAAAAAATGCATTTTTCGTTGTCCATTTTGACTTTTGGGTGCTTATAAGTAGTAGAGAACGCCATCATGCCGCGGGTGCAGCGGGTAGGGGCGACCTCGCAAAACATCAACGTAGAAAGGTAACCAACCATGTCCAACATCGGATTCCACATCAAAAACGGCGTACCGTTCGGGCCTCCAGAGGTCATCACATTGAACCATACCTCTATGGATGGCAATGAAGCGAAATATTATCCCGCCATGAGAATCAAAAAATACCTGGCATGCATCATGCTATCCCTGCTGTGGGTTTCCTGCTCCAACTGGAAACCCATTGACCTCCGTATGATAAAAGACGATGGCTTTGCCTTCCACATAAGGAAAGGCGATGGTCAGGCCAGCACGGTATGGTGTGACGCTTATGGACGTCTCGTTGCCCGTTATTACGATCAAAAGAAGAGTGAGGATTATTATCTCGCCTACGAAGACATGCCCCAGGCCAAGCGAGAGCGAATGATAGAACTGATACACCAGGTGATTGCCCGGGGTGAATACATGGGGCATCGCCCCATTATCAAAAATGATGATTTGGCGAATTACTATGCAGAACAAGATGCGCAACAGATTGAGTTGAGCGTTTTAAAAGGATCTTCCGTGGCTATCTGGTACATGACAGACAAGGAGGTGCACGATGCCATGTTCAATAAAATGTGTGAACTGTACAACATCTTGGAGAGCATGAAAGATGTCAGGAGAAGCAAATTGCATCCCGAAGACGATATCGGAATGATCTATCATTCAGAGGCGGAAAAAAGGCAGCACTACAAGAGGCAGGAAGCGTGGAGAAGGGAGTGTAAAAAAGCAAATAACGAGAGCAAAGGGGAAAAAAGGCCGCTGCCGCCTTATGTGTGATAGAAGGCGCGAGCTGGACATCGGGCGGCCGGTTTGATAGAATCGCAAGCCATGGCACAGATGTACCCGCCATTCAAATCCGCCCGCGACCAGAGGGGGGAGAAAATCGTCTTCGACATCCTGCAGAAACTGCCGGATGACTGGATGGTTTTCTATGATTACTGGGCGCTGTACCAGGTGAAGGACGACTATGTGAATTTCGAGGCGGACTTCATTGTTCTGGTGCCGGAACGCGGCGTGGTGACGGTGGAGGTGAAGGATTGGCGCGGCGCGCGCATCAACGACGGCATCTGGGAGCACCAACCCGGCGGGGAAGGCAGCCCGTGGAAATCGCTCGGCAAGAAGAACAGCCCGCTCAACCAGGCGTTCCTGTGCAGCAGGCGCGTGATGAAGGGGCTGGTGGAAGCCAAAGTGATTTCCGAGGAATCCAAGTACCAGCCGGAGTTCCGCTGCCTGGCCGTGCTCACCAATTGCGTGCCACCCAATTTCCAGGAGGCCACCGAGCAGGACCAAACCATCAGCGGCCACAGCAACATACCGCTGGATACGCTGTACGTTTGCGGCCTTGCCGCCCTGCACGACCACCTGCAGGAGCGCATTGAATCCCTCTTTGTGAAGAAAGGCCGCCACGGCAAGAACATGACGCCGGAGCTCATGCAGGGCATCAAGAACTATCTGGCGCCCTCCCTCCTGTTCGGCCGTGATTTTGCGGGCTATCTGGAGGCCTTGGAGAGTGCCGGGGCGGAAATCAACAACCTGCTGCCGATGCTGGAGGAAAGCACGGGCGGCGTGCGCGTGGAGGGCTGCGCGGGTTCCGGCAAGACCGTGATGGCCTGCCGCGAGCTGGCGCGCCTGGCGGCCAAGCACGGCGAGAGCAAGCGTTTCCTGCTGCTCTGCTACAACCTGAACCTGAGCGACACGCTGCGGCGTGATCCCGCGCTGCACGAGTTCGAGGGCCGCAACCTCACCATCTCCAACTTCCACGAATTCTGCATCAACCACGCCCTTATCCCCGCAGGGCGGCAGGACCTCATCGCCACGGAGGACAAGAGCCGATTCTTCCATGACGACGCCTTCCCCGCCATCCGCGAGCACTTGGCCACCCGCCCTCCCTACGACTATATCTTTGTGGACGAGGCGCAGGACTTCAAGCCGGAGTGGTGGGAGGTGGTGAGGCAATGCCTGTCCCCGCAGGGCCGGCTGTACGTCTTTGCAGACGCCAACCAAAACATCTACAACCACGCGGACGCCCTGCCGGAGCTGCCCACGCGCGTGCGCCTGCGCCGCAACCTGCGCAACCCGCAGGAGATTGCACGTTTCAGCGCGGCCATGCTTCCGGAGCACGAGCGCATGCAGCCCCTGCCCTTCTGCGGAAGCCCCGTGCAGGTGGCCGAGGGCAGCGACGACCCCGCCGCGCGCGCTGAAAACGTGCGCAAGATAGTGGACGCCATCCTGGCGCGGGACGACATCCACGCCACACGCAGCGATATTGTGGTGCTCTCTCCCTGGCGCATGCAGAACAAACGCAACAGTCTGGCACTCCTGCAGGACCTGCTGGAAACGGCACCTGCAGAGGGCGAGACCAGCGAGGAAATGTGGGCGCGGCTGGCGCGCTGCACCGCACCCGGTGCCACACGCATCTATGGCGACAGCATCAAACGCTTCAAGGGGCTGGAGGCACCCTTCGTCATCCTCACGGACATTCCGGGGCTGCAGGAGAGCCGCGGATTCGGGCTGGACGAGTTCTACGTGGGGGCCACGCGCGCCAAATTCGGCCTGTTCATCGTGCCCACGGTGAGCGGGGAATCCCTTTCCAAACAATTCCATCAATGAAAACGCACCGCATCATCATGCTGGCCGCCGCTCTGTCGGCATGCCCCCTCTACGCCACCCTGCAAGAGGAAGCCGATAACCTGAACATTCCCGCCAAGCTGGACATGCTCGCCAAGCAGCTGGATATTCCCAAAATCGACGGCACAGACGTGCGCATCATCCACTCCGACTACGAGGAAATCATCGGGCTGGACGGCAAGGTGCACGGCCTGCCTGCCAAAGTGCGCCTCAATTTCGAGCTCACGCGCGGCAGCGAGAAAGCCGTGAGCCGCGAGTACGTGGTGCAGGTGGACCCCGTGCAGCCCAAGGGAGGCAGGGCAAACGCGCCGCAAACCATCCCCCAGGTGCTGGACTGGGGATGCTTCCACGAGCGCCCCAAAACGCTGGACCTGGCCAAGGCGGCGCATCGCGGCATCTCCATACCGCCGTGCATGAAGGACGTGCAGGAAGACCTGCTCAAGGAGTTCAACATGCCCCTTGCGGAGGCCAAGAACGCCGCGGTCAAGCTGGAGCTCAACACGACGCCGGCCCCCTGGCTGGGAAGCGAGGGGTACCATCTGGCCATCTATGATGAGGGAGAGAACCCCAGCGGGGTCATCATCACCGCCAACAGCCCCGTCGGCCTGTACTGGGGCACGCGCACGCTGCTGCAGATGCTGCGCCAGGGGCACAAGCTCACCGCCGGCTCCATCACGGACGTGCCGCGCTACCCCGTGCGCGGTTTCGTGTTCGACGTGGGCCGCCTGCCCGTGCCCTACGAGTTCCTCAAGCAGGTGGTCAACACCATGGCCTGGTACAAGCTCAACGACCTTCACCTGCACCTCAACGACAACTTCATCTTCCTGGAGGACTACGCCAAGGCCGGGCGCGACCCCTTCAAGGAAGCCTACAGCGCCTTCCGCCTGGAATCCGATATCACAGGGCCGGACGGCACGCCGCTCACCGCCAAGGACACATTCTACACAAAGAAACAGATGAGCGAGCTCATCAAGTACGCCAAGGCCCGCGGCGTGAACATTGTACCGGAGTTCGATGCCCCGGCGCATGCGCTGGCCTTCACCCGCGTGCGGCCAAACCTGATGCTCAAGACCCAGGATCCGCGCAGCTGCGAGGAGCTGGATGCCGCCAAGCCGGAAAGCCTGGCCTTCATGCGGGAGCTGTGGGACGAGTACCTGCTGCCGGGCAAGGCCAAGCACGCCGTGTTCGAGGGCTGCACCGTACACATAGGCGCGGATGAGTTCAAGGGCAACAACGAGGATTACCGCAAGTTCACGGACGGCGTGCTGCGCCACATACTGGAGCGCGGGTACACGCCGCGCCTGTGGGGCAGCCTCACCATGAAGAAGGGCAGCACCCCCGTGGTGGCCAAGGGCGTGCAGATGAACATCTGGAGCAAGGACTGGAACCTGCCCCGGCCCGCCATCAACGAGGGCTACGACATCATCAACACCATGGACAGCCAGCTCTACATTGTGCCCTTTGCCAACTACTACCGCATGGACCAGAACCTGAAGGGGCTCTACGAAGACTTTGTGCCGAACCAGATTGGCGCCAAGGGACGCCCGCTGGCAGAGCGTCTTCCCGCCGGGCACCCGCAGCTGCTGGGTGCGGCCTTCGCCGTGTGGAACGATATGATTGACCTGCGCTCCAAGGGATACACCTACGAGGACCTGCGCGGCATCATCGCAGACACCTCCGCCGCCTTCTCCCAGAAGGTGTGGGGACCGGAGGAGCTGCCACGCACTTTCGAGGAGCACAACAAGCTCCGCCAATCCATCGGCGATGCCTTGAACAGCGTGGCCGCCAAACCTGAAACGAAATAAAAGCCATGCCCTCCCCAGAAGAAGAATACGAACTTGCCGCAGCCGCATTCAAATCCGGCAACGCCACCCAGGGTGCGCAGCACCTGCGCAACGCCGCCTTCAACGGCCACCTGCCCGCACAGGACCAGCTGGCCCGCGTCTATTTCGCCCAGCTCAAGAGCCGGGAGGACCTGGCGGACCTGGAGTCCGCCGCGCAGGCAGGCGACCACGTGGCGCTCTTTGTGCTGGCCATGTGCCTGATAGAGGGACGTCTCATCGACAAGGACACGGACAAAGCCGTAACGGCCCTGGCGCACGCTGCAGAGCAAGGGAACGGCATGGCGCAGGCCATGCTGCACAACACCGCGCGCTAAGGGCGGCAGCAGCGCATCCTACAGCACGGGGGAAAGCAGGCGGCA
Source organism: Akkermansia sp. (assembly GCA_045641125.1). GTDB lineage: Bacteria > Verrucomicrobiota > Verrucomicrobiia > Verrucomicrobiales > Akkermansiaceae > Akkermansia. The sequence continues at coordinate 11,667 of JAZUGI010000133.1, read as the reverse complement.
AATGCGCGCGCCCAGGCGCACGGGCCATCCGGCGTGCACCCAGGCATCTTTCTCCAGGGGAACGGATTGGCGCATATCCTCCTCCAGCATGGCAGCCACTCTCGCGTTCATCTCACGCCCCTCCATCAGCAGTGTGAGCTCGAAATTGAGCCGCAGGGAGCGCTCATCCAGATTGGCGCTGCCCACGGTGCTGATCATGTCGTCCATGAGCGCCACCTTTTCATGCAGCACGCCGGGCTTGTAGCCCAGCATCTTCACGCCGCGCCCCACCGTGCCGCGCAGGAAGGTGAGCAGGGCCAGGTTGGCCATCCGGTTGTCGCTCTTCAGCGGCACCAGGATACGCACGTCCACCCCGCGCAGGGCCGCAGCCAGCAGGGCAGCGTACACGGCATCCGTGGGCACAAAGTACGGCGTGGCCAGCCACAGGCGTTCCTTGGCGTGGGCGGCCAGTTCCTGCACCAGCAGGTGCCAGTAGCTCGCCCCGCCGTCATCCGGGCCGGAGGGAACAAGCTGGCAGCGTTCCGCACCCTGCACCGGCAGCTGCTCCGGAAGCTCCTCTGTAATGGTTTCGCCGGTGGCGCGGTGCCAGTCTTTCATGAAACTCTGCATGGTCTGGCACACGGCGGGCCCGCGCAGGCAGAGGAAGGTGTCTCTCCACGAGTTGCGGCGGGAATACTCCTGCCCCACGTTGAGGCTGCCGAGATAGGCGAGCGAGCCGTCTATGACCACGAGCTTGCGGTGGTTGCGGTAGTTGATGCGCAGGAAGGAGCTCCACCAGAAGCGGCGCCCGTTGAAGGAAGCCACCTTCACTCCCGCGCGCCGCAGGCGGCGCAGGTAGCCGCGCGGCAGCTTGTGGGAACCCACCTCATCATAAATGACGTATACGGACAGGCCTTCCCTGGCGCGTTCCTCCAGCAGCTTGCGGAGGGTGGAGCCCACGCGGTCGTCGCGGATGATGAAGAACTCCACCATGATGAACTTCTTGGCCGAACGGATGGAGCGGTGGAGCGCCGGGTAGGTGTCGTCCCCGTCCCGGAGCAGGCGGATATCGTTCCCGCCGCAAAGCGGGTAACCGCAGCAGCGCTCCAGCGTGCGGCTGATGATGCCGCCCTCTACCCGGTAGGGTTCCAGCAGGTGTTGCAGGCTATCCGCGCCGCACTCCGCCATCTCATGCTCCGTGTGGCGGCGGATACGCGCCACGCCGAGCGCCAAATACAGGGGGATGGTGATGTAGGGAAAGGTGACCAGCCCCAGAATCCACGCCATGGTACCCTGCGGGGAGCGTGTGCGCATCAGGGAGTGCAGCGCCAGCAGGATGCCCGCCACATGCAGGGCGATTACCACGCCCCCGAGCAGAACGCTGTAATCGGGGATGGTGAACGCCGCAAGACTGGAAACAAAGGCAGGCATGGTATCATGAGCGCTGGCGGCGCTTGCTTTGCGGAAGCTCGTCCTCCTTCTGAGGGTCGGCGGAAACGCTGGTGTCCGGCTTGACATCCGAATCCGCCGCCACGGGCGGCTTCTTGTCCGCCAGGCCGAACTTCCATTTCAAATCACTGACCGAGCCGTAGATTTTGATATCGATGACGAATTTGGAGAGGAAGGCAATAGGGGCAATCACCACGCTGGGCACACTGGTGATCTTGGGCCACAGGTCTCCGGCTATGGCCATGTTGTCCAGGTTGACATCCAGGTTGAGGCCCACGTTCAGGTTGGTGCCCTTCGCCTTCATGTAGCGCGTGCTCAGGTGGCCGTTCTTGATGATGAAGCGGGCGTAGGCGTCCTGGATATCATAGGTGAAGAAGTGGTTGAGCAGGGGAACGCGGTCCGTTGTGCGCCCCACCTTGCCGAACAATTTGCCCGGCGCGTTGAACACGTAGGAGATGGAGCGGCGGACAAAACCGGGCTTGACGTTCGGGTCCCGCCCGGTGATGCTGTCCTGCAGGCGGTAGAGATGGCCTGGGATATCGGAGATGAGTTCGCTGATGGGGCTGAAGATGCCCAGCTGCATCAGGTCGCCGTTGGTGATGTCCACCTCCCCGTACGCCTGCAGGGGCTGGAGCTCCGGGGAGGGAGACTGGAAGCGGACGTTGCCGTTGCAGAGGGCGGGCTTGAGCTCCGCGCCGTAGGAGGCGGCAATCTTCTTGAGGTCCATGCACTTCACCTCCGCCATACCGTCGATTGAGGTGGATTCACCGGTGATGCCCAGCTTGGTGGAGACACTGATGATGCCGCCCCAGCATTTGGCGTTCATGCGGTCCAGGTGCACGAAGTCGTCCGTGATGTGGATGAAGCCGGAGAAGTCGGAAAGCGGGATATCCGTACCCAGGAAATGGTAGGTGCAGGGCTTGTCCGCCTGCACGCGGATAGTGGCCACCATGGGTTCCTTGGTGTTCTTGGCAATGGGGAACACGCAGCGCTTGGCCTCCACCTGCGCGGGATCCGGCAGGTTGATATCCTTCATGAACGTTTCCAGCGGCGCGTAGAAGGTACCGAAGGCATAGCCGGGGTACACCTTGCCGGAGCCGTCCTCCAGCACCATGAAATTGTTGTCCAGGTTGAAGAGGATGCTCTTGCACTTGAAGGTGGATTTGGCGGTGCCGCCCTGAATGCCGCGGCGCTGCAGCCAGGGCTTGTTGTCGTACTCCAGGGAGATACCGGTAAGGGTGACCATCTGGCGGTCCGGCAGGGCGGAGCCGTCCTCAGCCTTGGCATCCAGCTGCAGGTCCACATCCACCGTGCAAGAGGCCTGGGAGATGGCAGTGAGCGGGTCCTTGTCCGGCAGGTCGTCGCGCACACGCTCATGGCCGTCGGGCCTGCCGCGGTCATCCCTGCCTTCCACCACGCCTCCCTGCATGTAGTCCAGATTGCTCAAGCGGGCGTTGCAGCGGGAGACCACGCGGATGCCGTTGGAGTAGTCCACGTGGGTGTCGATGTCCTCCACCAGAGTCTTGCTGTCGCTGCGGAAACGGAAGTCGCGCATGATGCTGTGAGCGTCCACATCGTCAATCAGGGAATCGATGGTGCTCACGAGCATATTGCTGCGGCCGGTAATGTGAACGCCGCTGGAGAGGTTGCCGGTCAGCTGCAAGTCCATGCTTCCGGTCTTGTGGGAAACGAGGGCGTGGCCGCTGTAGCAGATGTCCCCGGTGTCATTGGTGGACAAATCCGCATCCAGGGTGAGCTCAACGGGGATTTCCATGCTGCGGAAGGCAGGCACGGTGTAGGGCGTGCGCACCAGCTCCGGAATGTGGACATGCACGCGGCCGCCGCTCAGGCGGCCCGTGCCGAAATCATAATGCCCGCAGCCGCTCAGCTCCACCATGTGCGGCACGCGTATCTCCTTGATCTGCTCATCGGAAATGTCCAGCAGGGGAGAAAGGGCGGCCAGCGGCAGGTCCGTATCGTTCAACTGCACGAAAACGGCCTTCTCCGATTCCATCTCCACCTGCAGGGAGGAGGAGAAATCCCTGCCGTCCGCGTTGAAGGAAAGGGTTCCGGCGGCGTGGCGCTCATCCTCCGTACCGAGGTTGAGAGTAAACCCGGTGGCCTGGAAATCGTCCGGCGTCTTGAGGGATGCTATCTCCAGCTTGGCGGCACCGTCTACCAGCATCTTCTTCCATTCCAGGCCGGGATGCGCGGCATTGATTTGCAAAGACAGGCCATCCAGCGTAGCGTGCGGGGAAATGGCCTCGTCGGCGTCCACCCGTACACTGGCCTGCTCCGCCTTGGAATTATGGGGCTCAACCAGGTTGGCGGAAACGCCCTTGAGCTCCGTGCTGAGCTTGGGATGGTTCACGGTGAGCGAGCTGTCCGGGGTATCCTGCACCACCTGCTCTGCCGTGAAGGAAAGGCGGATGGAATCTGCATTGAGCGCATCCTGCCCGCAGAAATAATCGGTACCATCGATGGCGAGCGAGAGACTGGGGCGGGTGAGCGCGGTGCCCGCGTATTTCAAGTGCTCCGGCTCCACCAGCAGGGAGACTGCGTGGAAGGTGGGGGCAAGCTCCTGCAGCTGGGTCTTGCCGGGAATGAAGGGAGCCACGCTCATATCCGCCTTCAATGCCACATGGAAAAGGCCCTCTGCCGTGATTCCCTCCGGCAGGGAGACAGGCTCTCCGCTCAGGTTGCCCGCAAGTTTCAGCAGGCTCTCCGTAGGCATGGAGACATCCGCCTCCGCGTGGCCCTTGCCGTTGGAGGACTGGGCGGCGAGCTGCAGCTTGCCGTCGGGGAATTCGAGACTCAGCTCGTTGATGTTGAAATTGCCGTCCGCCAGGAAGAAGGAAAGGAAGGAGCGGTTGACGATGGAGTCGTTGAACGCGCATCCCTTCTGCTCCAGGGTACCGCGAACGCTGATGTGGTTGAGGGCGAACTCCTCCGTGAAATCGGCCTGCCCCTCCAGCTCGATGCGCGGGGTGGCATCCTCGGCACGGCGGAAAGCCTTCAGTGCGGGCGGTGCATCCTCGCCCAGATAGGAACGCAGAATATAGAGCAGCGGGGCATTGCTGCTCAAATCAAAATCCAGGCGGCGGTGCTCCAAATCGTACCCTCCCATGAAATCCACCTCCGTGACCGGATTCGTGGTCTGGAAATGCAGGGAGTTGACAATCACCACATTCTCATGGTAGTTGGCATCCACCACCACTTGGCGGAAATGGTAGGCATCCAGCTCATAGGAGGGAAGCGTGGCCTGCACAAAGGCGCGCGGAGATTCCGGCTCCATGAAATCCAGCGCCACGCGCAGGGTGGGCCGGCTCTCCCAGTGCTGGGCGGCTATTTCATTGTAGGCGCGCTCCAGGTGCGGGCGCGCATCTGCCAGCAGTTGGGACAAATCGACGGCGGCCTCCTCTGCGGCCTGTTCTGTTTTGCCCCCACCCTCCAGCATGGCCTGCGGCAGGTTGGCGCGCAGGTTCAAATCCATGCCCTGAAGCAGGGAGTGGAACTGTATCTCCAGCCTGCCTTCCGTAGCCGTGTAGGTGCCCTGCACGTCAATGTCGTCAGATGCAATCCTCTTTTCCGGGTCGGCGGAAAGGGGGATGCTCATCTCGGCATCCCGCATATAGAGGCTGGAGGGAATAAAGCGCCCGCGCAACAGGTCCGTAAGGGCGAAACGGACTTGGATTTTGCGGGCGTCAAGCGTGGCATCCGGCGCATCCTGCTGCGGCACGCTCAGGGAAATGTCCTGTACCTTCAGGGCAAGCCCGCTGCCGGGAGAGAGCTTCACCGCACCAAGCTTGACAGGCACGCCGGCATCCGCCGCGCGCTGCTCAATGTCGCGCAGCACGAAGTCCGGCAGCCCCGCGAGCGTAAGCCACGCAAAGGCGCCGCCTAACAAAAGAACGGCCAGCAGGCTCAACGTGGGTAGGCATCCGCCGTTGCGCTTGATTGTCAGTTTGCCTGCCATGCCTGGGCGCTGGGTTAGATTTCCGGATCGTGTTCCCCTTCCGGCAGGGGCGGGGCCTTGGGCAGGTTGCGCTCAATGTCATCCAGCAGGTTCACCATGGCCACGCCGCGCTGGGCGGAGTTGTCATGCTTGAACGTGAGGCGCGGCGTGTTGCGCATCACCACGCGGCGGCTCACCGCATGCTGGATATCGCCGCGCTTGCGGTTGAGCTTGTCTATCACCTGGTCCGGGTGCATGCGCCCCACCACGCCCACCCACACGCGGCCTTCCTTAAGGTCCTCGGTCACCTCCACATCCAAGATGGACACAATGGTGCCGGGCCATTCGAAATCCTTCTGCACGAAGGTTCCGATTTCGCGTTTCATCAACTCGTTGACCTTTTCCAGGCGGCGTGAGGGCATGGCGTGTAGCGGTGCGGTTAGAGGGTTTGCTTGATCTTTTCGAGGGAGTAGCACTCGATGACGTCACCCTCCTCGTAATCGTTGTACTCGGCAAGGCGGATACCGCATTCGAGGCCGCTCTTGACCTCCTCCACTTCGTCCTTGAAGCGGCGGAGCGTGGACATCTTGCCGTCGAACACCACCTGACCGTCACGCAGCACGCGTGCCTCTGCGGTGCGCAGCATCTTGCCGTCCGATACATAAGACCCGGCAGCCTTGCCTTTGTTCAACTTGAACACCTGTCTAACTTCGGCATGGCCCAAAACAGTTTCGCGGGTCTCCGGCTCGAGCAGACCGAGCATGGCGTCCTTCACCTGGTCGATAAGCTCGTAGACGATGGAGAAGATCTTCACCTGCACGCCCTCTCGCTTGACGGCCTTCACGGCGTTGCTCTCCACCTTCACGTTGAAGCCCAGGATAACGGCATCGGAAGAGGAGGCGAGCAGCACATCGCTTTCCGAGATGGGACCGGCGGCCGCGCCGATGAACTGGCACTCCACCTTGTCGCTCTCGATATCCATGATGGCCTTCTTGATGGCCTCCACGGAGCCCTGCACATCGCCCTTGAGGTAGAGCTTGAGCACGGCCTTCTGGTTGGAATCGCCCATCATGGCGAGCAGGTCCTCCATGCGGGAGCGGCGCGGCGCGGTGAGACGCTCCTGGCGGAGCTCCTCCATGCGTTCCTCGGAGAGCTTGCGGGCGCTGCGCTCGTTGTCCATCTCCACCATCTCGTCACCCACGTTCGGGGTCTCGATGAAACCGGAGACTTCCGCCGGCATGCCCGGTGTGGCCTTCTTGATCTTCTTGCCCTGGTCGTCCAGCATGGTCTTCACCTTGCCGGCGTACGGGCCGCAGATGAAGGGCATGCCCACCTTGAGCGTGCCGCTCTGCACGATAACCGTGGCGGAGCTGCCCTTGCCCTGCTCCATGCGGGCCTCAATGATGGAAGCGCGGCAGTTGGCCTTGGGGTTGGCCTTGAGCTCCAGCACCTCCGCCTGCAGGCACAGCAGGTCCAGAAGGTCGTCGATTCCCGTGCCCTTGGCGGCGGACACGTCCACGCACTCGATGTCGCCACCGAAATCCGTGGGCACAAGCCCCTCCTCCATCAGCTGGGTGCGCACGCGCACGGGGTCCGCAGCGGGAAGGTCGCACTTGTTGACGGCCACAATGATGGTTTTCTGCGCGGCCTTGGCGTGCATGATAGCTTCCTTGGTCTGCGGCATGATGCCGTCGTTGGCGGCCACCACGAGCACCACGATATCCGTCACGTCCGCACCGCGGGCGCGCATCTCGGTGAAGATGGCGTGACCGGGGGTGTCGATGAAGGTGAGGGTGTGGCCCGCGTGGTCCACGGTGTAGGCGCCGATGTGCTGGGTGATGCCGCCGGCCTCTCCCGCCACCACCTTGGTGCGGCGGATGTAGTCCAGCAGGGAGGTCTTGCCGTGGTCCACATGGCCCATGACGGTGATGATGGGGGTGCGGACCTTGAGGACCTCTTCCGGCTCCTCCTCCACGGCCACGGCCTCCGGCTCCTTGATTTCCTCCACGGGGGCCTTCACGCCGTTGCCCTTCTCACGCTTCTGGCGCTCGTAGGTGATGCCGTGCTTCTCGCAGAGGGCGGCCACCTGGTCGCTGTCCAGCGTGGTGGAGGGGTTGGCGAACACGCCCATGGGCAGCAGCTCGGCAATCAGCTTGAACGGCTTGAGCCCCATGTGGGTGGCCAGGTCCGCCACGGAGATGGGGGCCTTGATGTTGAGAGTCGCATCGTCTCCGGCCTCCTCCACGGGAGCGGGAGCAGGGGCCGGAGCGGGTTCCGGGGCAGCCACGGGCTCCGGGGCGGGAGCGGGCTTCTCCTCCGGCGCGGGTTCCTCCACCTTCTTGGGCTTGCGGGAGAGCAGGTCCAGCGCGGCCTTCTTGGGGGCCGCCGGCTTGCTTGCTGCCTTGGAGGCCGGCTTCTTCTCCACCGGAGCCTCGGCTGCGGGTTCCGCCTTCTTGCGCTTCTTGCCGCCCAGCAGGTCGAGCACTTCGCCTTTCTTGGAATCTTTCTCTGGCATGTGTTTGAAAAAATGTTGTTGGTGTTAGCAGTTGGCCTTGGCCTTCTCCACAATGGCGGCGGCCTCTTCCTGGCTGATGCCCAGCGCGTCCACCAGGTCGGCCGGTTCCACATACTCGGCAATGCCCTGCAGCGTGGTGAAGCCGCAGGCCACCATGGAAGCGGCCAGCTCCTCGGTAATACCAAGCACCTGCACCAGCTCGGCGGCACCCTCACGGGCGCTGCTGCGGGTGCTTTCCTGCTCGTCGTGGGCCTCCACGCGCACATCCCAGCGTTCCTCCGGGGTGGAGATGAGGCGGGCGGTGAGACGCACGTTCTGGCCGCGGCGGCCCTTGGCCTTGGCGGCGGCCTTGTCGTCCGCCACAATCACGGTGACCACGCGGGCCTCGTTGTCCACCTTCACGTTGACGGGCTCGATGGGGGCCAGGGATTCCGTGACGAGCGCGGCCTTGTCCTCCGTGTACTCCAAAATGTCCACCTTCTCCTTGCTCAGCTCGTTGACCACGTTCTTCACGCGGGTGCCGCGCATACCCACGCAGGCACCGATGGGATCCACGTTCGGGTCATCGCTGTGCACCACCAGCTTGGTGCGGTAGCCGGCCTCACGCACAATGCTGACAATCTTCACCAGGCCCTCGCCAATCTCGCTCACCTCGTTCTCGAAGAGGCGGCGCACCAGGTTGGGATGGCTGCGGGAGAGGATAAGCTCGTTGCCGCGCACGCCGTCGCGCACCTCCACAATGTAGAAGCGCATCCTGTCGCCGCTGTTGTATTCCTCACCGGGGATGCGCTGGCGCTGCGGCACCAGGCCCTCGTACTTGTCCACCTCCACAATCACATCACCCTTGTCGTAGCGGCGCACGGTGCCGGTCACCACCTCGCCCACGCGGTCGCGGAAGACATCCGCGAGCATCTCCTGCTCCGCCTTGCGGATGCGCTGCTGCATGGTCTGGCGCGCGGTCTGCACGGCAATGCGGCCGAAGTCCTGGGGGGTGATGTTCACGGTGATGATATCGCCGGGCTGGTATTCCTTTCCGGTCTTGGAGCCGATGAGCCGGGCGGTGCTCAGCTTCACCTCGTTGAAGTTGTCGGTGAGTTCCTCGTCGTTCACCACGGTCATGTCCGCCTTGATTTTCACCGTGCCCTTCTGGGTGTTGATATCGGCATGGAGGTTCAGGATGCGGTCCGCCCCGGGCACCATCTTGGAGTAGGCGGTGAGGAAGGAAGCCTCGAGAGCCTGGATGACGCGTTCGCGGGTGAGGTCTTTCTCGCGCACGTAGTAATCGATGAGGGCGGTGATGTCTGTTGTTGCCATGGTGGTTTCGTATATGTTGTTTGGAGTGAACTCGCTTGGCCCGATAAAAAAGGAGCGGGCTAACACCCGCCCCAATCTAAACTGACCGGAACTCGTACGCGCGTATATTATCCGCGCGAGCTACCTTTGTCAAGCTTTTTCTGTCCGGAATCGCGGATTTGAATTTGGCATGCCTGCCTTGGCGTGGTATGATGGGCGCATGCCTAGAGTTGCCCTTATCCAGCAGGAGGCCGTGGCCGACCCCGCAGAGAACAAGCGCCGGACCGCGGCCGCCATCCGCGAGGCCGCCGCCGGCGGCGCGCAAATCATTTGCACCCAGGAGATGTGCACCACGCTGTATTTCTGCCGCACGCAGGACTGCGCGCTGTTCGACACGGCGGAGAAGTTCCCCGGCCCGTGGACGGATGAGCTGTGCGCGCTGGCGGGTGAGCTGGGCGTGGTTCTGGTGGTGGCCGGGTTTGAGAAGCGCGCCACGGGCCTGTACCACAACACGGCCTTTGTGGTGGATGCAGACGGCAGCTTCCTGGGCGTGTACCGCAAGATGCACATTCCGCAGGATCCCGGGTTCGAGGAGAAATTCTACTTCACCCCCGGGGATTTGGGCTACAAGTGCTTCGATACGAAATACGGGCGCATCGGCGTGCTCATCTGCTGGGACCAGTGGTACCCGGAAGCCGCGCGCCTCACCGCCATGCAGGGCGCGGAAATCATCTTCTACCCCACCGCCATCGGCTGGATTCCCGGGGAGGAGCCCCTCTACGAGGCCCAGCACTGCGCCTGGGAAACCGTGCAGCGCGGCCACGCCGTGGCCAACGGATGCTACGTTTGCGCCGTCAACCGCTGCGGAACCGAGGGCGAAACCACCTTCTGGGGGCAGTCCTTCGCCGCAGACTTCTGCGGCCAGGTCATCGCCAAGGCCCCGGTGAAGGAGCGCTGCATCCTGTATGCGGATTTGGATTTGGACGCCTTGGAGGACCACCGCCGCATCTGGCCCTTCTTCCGTGACCGCCGCATCGATTCCTACGGCGGCATCACACGCCGCTGGGGAAAGGACGGCTAAGCACCCACCGTGCCGGAATCCACCTTCCAGTACCCGGATTTGCCCATTTCCCGCAAGCGGCGGGAGATTGCAGAGGCCCTGCGCCGCAACCGCGTAATTGTGGTGGTGGGTGAGACCGGCAGCGGCAAAACCACCCAGCTGCCCAAGATTGCCCTGGAGGTGGCGGGCGAGCGCCGCGGCCGCCTGGGATGCACCCAGCCCCGCCGCCTGGCCGCCGTGGCCGTGGCTCGCCGCATTGCAGACGAGCTCAACGCGGAGGTGGGCGGTTTCGTGGGATACCAGGTGCGTTTCGACGACCGCACCGGGCCGGATACCCGCATCAAGATGATGACGGACGGTATCCTGCTGGCGGAAACGCAGAACGACCCGGACCTGCGGCAGTACCACACCATCATCCTGGACGAGGCGCACGAGCGCAGCCTGAACATCGACTTCCTGCTCGGCTACATGAAGCTGCTGCTGGAGCGGCGGCGGGATTTGAAGCTCATCATCTCCTCCGCCACCATGGATGCCGCCGCCTTCTCCGAATTCTTCAACGGCGCGCCCGTGGTGAACGTGGAGGGCCGCACCTACCATGTGGACCTGCACTACATGCCCCCCAGAAACACGGAGGAGGAGCTGCCGGACCACGTTTGCCGCGCCGTGGAGTGGCTCTCCGAATACGATGACAAGGGAGATGTGCTGGTTTTCCTGCCAGGCGAACGCGAAATACGCGACTGCGCGGACGCCCTGGACGCGCTGGACCTGCCGCGCACGGACATCCTGCCGCTCTTTGCGCGCCTGGGGCTGGCGGACCAGCAGCGCATCTTCCACCCCGCACGCGGGCGCAGGCGCATTGTGCTCGCCACCAACGTGGCGGAAACCTCCCTCACCATCCCCGGCATCATCTACGTCATCGACAGCGGCGTGGCGCGTATCTCCCGCTACCTGCCGGGCCGCCAGATCCAGCGCCTGCAGGTGGAACCCATCTCCCAGGCCAGCGCCCGCCAGCGCGCCGGCCGCTGCGGCCGCGTGACGGAGGGTGTCTGCATCCGCCTCTACTCGCAAACGGATTTCGAGGCGCGGGAGGCCTACACGGACCCGGAAATCAAGCGCAGCGCGCTCGCCGGGGTTATCCTGCGCATGGCGGATTTGCACCTGCCGCCCCTCGGGGAATTCCCCCTGCCGGACCCGCCCAGCCCGCGCCTCATCAGCGAGGGCTACCGCTCCCTGCGCGAAATCGGCGCCATCGACCGCACCAAGCATCTCACCGATACCGGGCGCAAGCTGGCCCGCCTGCCGCTGGACCCGCGCCTGGGGCGCATGCTGCTGGAGGCGAGCCGCCAGCAGGCGCCGCCGGAGCTGCTGGTGGTGGTGGCTGGCCTGGGCATCATGGACCCGCGCGAACGCCCGCAG
>JAZUGI010000132.1:0-12479 GCA_045641125.1 Akkermansia sp. | reverse complement strand
CCTGCCCGCTGCTGCTGCTGCCATTGCCGCAGCGCAGGAAGAAATCACCCCCACCACTGAAAGTGAATCAAACCCCGTGCCCGTTACCCCTTCCGCCCCTGCTTCCACACAGGCCCTGCCTGCCGCTTTCGCTGCTGCCGTGGGCAACGCCCCGCAGCTCACTGCCGCTGCCCCTGACGATTCCCTGACGCTTTCCAAGTTTGCAGGCACGCTGCGCGGCATGACCGGCCAGGATTCCCGCCTGACAGCCGCAGCGCTGGACACCATCACGCAGGCCGACATGTACGACCCGACCGCGCAGCCCGCATACCTGGGCGAGCTGTGGACGCAGACCACGTACACCGAGCGCTTTGCCCCGCTTGTCTCCCATGAAAATCTCACGGCAATGTCCGTCAAGGGTTGGCGTTGGGTTGCCGGTAAGTCTCCGATTGTTGACGACTGGGACCCCGCTTACAGCGGTGTTGCCCCCGCCGAATCCATGACCGACATTCCCACCGGTGAAGTTGTGGCCGAGGCAGAAGAATGGTTCGCAAAGCGCATTGCCGGTGGCAACCGCTTTGACCGCGTGCACATTGACTTCCCGGTGCCCGGTGTCCTTGAAAGCTTCCTGCGCGAGCAGACGGAATACATCAAGAAGCGCCGCGATGCCCGCGTGCAGCAGCACCTTGTAGCCGCTGCCGCAGCTGGCAAGATCACGGGCACCGGCAAGGACATTGAAAACGCTTGGCGGAAGATCATCCTTGGCGCTATGCACGTTTTGGACTACTCAAAGCCGACTTACGCCATTGTTGGCAATGACGTTTACCGCGAGCTGCTGGGCACTGACATGCTGGAAAATCTGGCAATGCTGGACACCACGTTGGGCCTTGAGTCCGGCTCTATGGCAGGCTTCCGCATCCAGCCCGCAGCGATCACCGATGCCACCATGAACGGCAAGGTTATTGTTGGCGCTGCTGCCGCAACCGTGCTGCACGAACCGGGCGGTGCACCGATCCGCGTTGACGCCCAGGAACTGCTTAAGGGTGCCGTAGACAAAGCTGTCTTTAGCTACTACCTGCTCCGCTCTGATGACCGTGGCGGCATCGTTGAGGTTGGCGAGTAATGCCCTACAAAGTCCTGAGCAAGGACGGCACCGAGTACGCACCAGCAGCCGCCCTAGCGGCTCTGGAAGCCCGAGTAGCTGCACTGGAAGCAGGCGGAGCCAAGACGAGCCGCAAGGCCGCTAAGCAGCCCGTAGAGCTTCCCGACGCTGGCACGCTTACCGACCTGTTGGGCACCGGCGAATAGTGGCACGGGTTGGCTTCCTAGATCCTGACGTTGACCTGACGGATTGGCCTGCCGGGCCGGAGGGCGAAACGCTCACGCTGCTATTGCAGACCGCCTTTGAGAAGTTGGCACTGTGGGCACCTGCCCCGCTGCCCACCGGCACTGAGCTTGACCCGATCCCCGCCCGCTACACCTATGCACAAATGCTGCTTACCCAGCACCTGTGGGCACGGAAGCAGGCAGGCGACGGCGAGGGGTTCGGGGCTGACGGTTACATGATCAGCACCTATCCGCTTGTGCGTGAAGCCTACGAAGCCGTCAGGCCGAAGCGGTCCCCGCTGGCAGGTCTGCTGTGAGTACACCGCGCCAAACACTGGCAGAGCAGATCACGGCGGATAACCCCGCATGGACTGTGCTGCCCTATCCCTCGGTGCCCGCACAGGTAGCCAGGGGCAAGGCTGTCTGCTCCGTTTGGCGCGGTGAGGTCAACCCCACCACGCCCCGTGCAGGGCTGACACACGCCGTGACCGTCAACGTCTACTGCTCCGCTACCGGCAAGAGCGCCGAAGACGAGCTAGACGACTTCCTAGACGCCGTAATGCTGAGCATCGAGCGGGTGCCCGGGTTCAAGTTCGAAGGAGCAACCCGCCAAACGTTCGCCAATGACACGGTTGCCGGTTGGCAAATCCAGCTGACGGCAACCTCAGAAAACGTCTACCGCACAGAAATCCTGAAAGAGAGAGCTGCCTAATGGCAACAACACTTGCACCACATACCCCGCTGATCATCGAGGATGTTTCACTGACCCTTGACGGCATCGACTACGCCACCGCTGTTGACTCCGTGACGCTGATCCCCACCACCACTAAGGCGAAGTGGACGCCGATCAACGGCAAGAAGTCCACCAAGGTTGCCCGCCCGAGCTGGGCACTGACCCTGAACGTTGGGCAGGACTTTGACCGGGCAAGCCTGACGCACAAGCTGATCACCGATCACGGCAAAGAGGTCACGTTCTCCCTGATGCCTAACGGCGAATCTGACACGGCAGCTATCACCGGCTCTGTAGTGCTGGAAGCAGCCCAGGTTGGCGGCGGAGCAGAGACCATTGCCGTTGCTTCCGTGACGCTGGACGTATCCGGTCAGCCCGAGTTTGTTTGGGCCGAAACGCCCGCAGCCTAGGCATGGGCAAGTTTGTAGCGCCCAGCGCAGCGGCTGACGACACCCTCAGAGCCGTTGCGCTGGCGCTCAAACTGATTCCCCGGGAACTCCGCAACGACATCAACCGGGCAAGCCGAAAAATGGGCAACGACACTTGGCGGCCGATTGTGGACAGCAATGCCCGCACCAAGACAGACAAGCTTGTGCTTGCCAAGGGTGCCCGCGTGAAGCCCGGTAATCCATTGGTGCTGACCGCTGCCACTTCCAAGCGTGCTCTGTCCGGTGGGCTGATCCCCAATGAGGGTGGCCGCATCTTTGAGTTTGGCGCAAAGAGCCGTCAGGCGCCCAGCGACTACGAACGGAAGAACCGACGCAACGCCGGTTCGCACCACGTCCGCAGACGCACTAAACGCGGTCTGCCACAGCCCAGCACAGGCCGGGTTGTGTATGAATCCGCAGCGGAGATTGCACCGCGCATCACGTCGCTTTGGGTGCAACTGATAGTCCGCAAAATCTACGAAGCCCACGAGGGGAACTAAGCACTTGGCAATCAACATACCCATTGCGGCTGATGTGTCCGATGTACTCGGTCCCGTTGCCAAAATGGCTGATGCTTACGACGAAGTAAAAGACAATCTGAAAGACCTTGCACGGGCTGGCGACGACGCCGGAGACGACTTAGCGCACAGCATGAAAGACGGCGCAAAAGCAGCCGACAAGCTAGGCGACGACGCCGCCAAAGCAGAGCGCAAAGTAGACAAGCTGGGCACCGCTGGCAAATCGGCCGGCACGGACCTTGAACACGGACTCAAAGAGGGCGAGAGCGCAGCAAAGAGCCTTGAATCCAAGGTAGATGCCGCCTTTGATTCCGTCACCGATCGAGCCAGGAGCGCAGGCAAGCAGGTTGGGGACAGTCAGCGTGCAGGCTTCCGCGAAGCGAGCGAGGGTGCCGAAACTTTCAAGGAGGAAGCCGACCAAAACGCCCGCGAAGTGGCGGCAAGCTTTGACGGTTCGGCAGAGTCCATTGCCGACGGCTTCCAAGGTCTAGCCGCAGAAATGCTGTCCGGCTTTGGGCCTGCCGGTGTTGTGGCAGGCGTAGCCGTGGCCGCTGGCATCGGTATTGCAATATCCAAAATGCAGTCAGGGGCAGAGGAAGCAACGGCAATGAAAGAAGCCGTGGCAGAGATTGCCGGGGCAGTTGCCGACGCCGGGGGACGCATCGAAGATGTGGACTTTGCGCAGATCATCCGCGATTGGGGCCGCGAGGTTCAAGAGGATAACTGGCTCACGTTCTGGAAAGACGAAGCTACCACCAATTTTGAGGACGCTGCCGACGCTGCCAAGCAGGCAGGCGTAGCAACCAAAGACGCTATCCGGGGCATGAAGGGATCAGCGGAGGATTCCCAAGGCTTCCTAGACGGCACCCAGAAGGAATGGGAGCGGCTGCAGAAAACCATTGCAGAGGGCACCACGGTCAACGCCCGTGGCGGCACTGTCATGAGTGAATCCGCGATCAAGGCAAAAGACCAGGCGGAAGCATTGGGCGAGCTGAGGGACGCCGCAGAGGAAAACCGGGGCACCGTTGAAAACGCAATCGACGTTTACAACATCGAATCTGAGGTGTTGGGCGAGGGCACCGAAGCAGCCGACGCCAAGCGCGAAGCCATACAGGAACTAGCCGACGCAACCAACGACGCTGCCGACGCCACGGCATCCAATATCGAGGCTGAAAACGGGTATTACGAAGCCGTAGAAGCAACTAACGGAGTGCTGGCGGAGAACGGCCAAAATCTGGACGTAAACACCGAAGCAGGCCGGAATAACCGGCAAGCCCTAGTTGACCTTGCAGGAGCTGGCACCGATTACCGGGACGCCGCCATAGCAGCAGGCGAGGGCACAGAGGTTGTGACCGCCAAAGTGGAAGCATCCCGGGCCGCTTTCCTGACCGCTGCCGAAGCCGCAGGCATGAACGCGGGGCAGGCAGCAGCACTGGCGGATTCCCTCGGTCTGATCCCTGCTGATGTGGCAACACAGGTTGCCGCCTACGGCACGGAGGAAACCAAAGCAGCCATTGACGCTGCAAGCGTGGACACTGACGCCGCCGTGCAGGTGACAGCCACCGGCACCGGAGAGACACAGGCCGAAGTCAACTCTGTTGAGGGCACCACTGCCCCTGTTGAGGTCACTACGGAGGGCACCGACAAAGCCGTGCAGGGGCAGGTTACGGCGATCAAGGGCAAAGACGTAAAGATCGACGTTGACGACGAATACACCGTGCGAGCTGTGCAGCAGCGAATAGACGGGATCAGGGGCAAGGACGTTTACGTCAACGTCAGGATTGCCAATGAGGGTGCTTTCCGTGCTGCCCTGAACGGGCTAACGGCTGAACGTTCTACATGGGTCACTGTGAATGAGCGTAAGGGTACGGCGGTCAACTGATGCTTACCCTTACCCCTGATCAGCGCACCGGCTCTGTAGAGCTGAACCTATCCACCGCAGCAGGCGTGACAGCCATTGTGCGGGCCGATATAAACGGCACCCGCCCAGTACGCCTAGAGCGCGGCACGCTGCCCGCCACGGGCAAGCTGACCGTTACTGACTGGGAACCAGCACTGTCCGGTCTGATCCAATACCGGCTTATCGGTCCCGTGCTGGAAGATTCCGCATGGACAGCCCTGCCCAAAGCGGAGCTGCCCCGGTTTGTGATCCCGTCAATTCCACAGTTCTCCGTAATTGCCCAGGCTGTCACCGAGTACAGCGCAGCGCGTCAAAGCCGCTCTGTCTTCCACAAGGTAATTGGGCGAGCTGCCCCGCTTGTGGCGGAGGGAGAACTAGAGCCGCGCACGGGCACGCTTACGTGTCTGTTTGACACCTATGCCGAAGCCAAAGACCTAGAGGACTTACTAGAGCGCGGGCAAACCGTGATGTATCGGCAGCAGGAACACCCCGGCCTAGATATGTACTTCCACCCCGAGCGCGTGAGCATCAACCCCGATCCCGAAACAGAGACATGGACACTTGCCGTGGATTACGTAGAGGTTGCTTTCCCTGCCGGTGCTGTCCTGTCTGCTGCCGCGTGGACCTTTGACGCGCTGGCGAAGAAGTACCCGAGCTTTGAAGCCGTGACCGACGCCTACAGCAGCTTCCACAACCTGACCATTGGAGAGACGAAGTGACCGCGCCCTACAGCGCCGCCGTGGCCGAGCTGCTGCCCGGTTCACTCCGTCACGAGGTCAGCGTAAGCGTTGCCCCGCGAGGTCAGGCAGCAATCCCGCTTGACGTGATGGCCGATAGCGGGGCAGTGCAGGTCACGTTTAGTGAGGACTGGGCACCGTATGTGCAGGCTGACGTATCCGTGCCCGTGCCCGACGTCGCAACGCTAGATGCCCTTGATCCCCGGCTCAATTGCCGGTTGCTGATCAACGTGGGCTACACGCTGCCGGACAACACCCGCGAAGTGTTCGAGCTGGCGAATCTAGGACTCCGCACACGCCCTGTTTCCCGGCCTGCTTCCACCGTGCGATTGGCCGCAGCATCGGACGAAGCACGCGCCCAGGATTACCGGGCTATGTTCTGGGCAGGCATGGAACGCGGCGGCATCAACGAAGCGGTGAAGTGGCTTGCAGGCTATGCCGTGTTCCCCGAGACACCCTCGGTGCAGAGTGCCTACGGGGCAGGCTACGGCAAGGCTTCCCTTGCAGAGATCGAGGTCAACATTGGTGACGATTATTGGTCACTGATGGACGACGCCGCAGCGCGTACCGGCACCCGTGTTTATTGCGACGAAAAACGGGTGTGGCAGGTTGCCCCGCGATTGACCGCAGCAGGCACGGTGCAACATCACCTGACCGTTGGGGAAAACGGCACCATCATCAACGCTGACGCTGCCCTAGACCGTGAGGAATGGTTCAACGCGGTTTGTCTCCGCTACCGGTGGAACGACGCCGCGAACAACGAACACATTGTGTATGGCCTAGCCCAGGTCACTACGGGACCGTATGCCACAGGCAGTGTGGGGCACAAAGTCTATTTTGAGGAAATACCCCGTGCGGTCAGCCCTGCTGCTGCCAACTCCGCTGCCGCTGCCAAGGTCCGCAACCTAGTCACCCGTGGCCGCTCACTGAGCATCACCGCTGCCGCTGCCTACTGGCTTAGACCGGGCATGACGGTTGCCGTCACGCTGCCCACCGGGCCGACCTCCAACCATCTTGTGCAGGCTGTGACGTTCCGGCCGCTAGAGGGACTAATGACGGTCACAACCCGTCAGCCCGAAAACGTAACCATCACTACAGGAGAGTAAAAATGACGACCCCTTACCGCGGATATACCGAGCTGCCCGGGGCTGCTGTCCCTGATGTGCCGTACCGCGTGAACCTTGCACTGAGGGAGATTGACGCTGACGTAGCCGACGCCGTGGCCGAGCTGGAAACCATCGACGCTGCACAGGCCGGCCGATTGGCAGCACTGGAATCTGCCGCAGGCTTTGGTGCAGGGATGCAGCTACAGGACGACGCCGTAAACGGCCTGCTGCTGGGCAACACCAAAGCCGCTGCCACACTGACCAAACAGATTGACACCCGGGGCCCTGCTGCCACCGTGGCCGCGCTGGCAGTACCGGCAAGCCCTACCCGCGAAGCGTTCGATGACTTTGTGCTAGACCATATGGCCGATTACTTCCCCGGCCCAATGCAGGTGTGGGGCACCGCGCTCCGTGCCCAGAAAACGAAGCCTGCCCTGTGGGTATCGCTGGGAAGCTCCACAGCCAACGGCGGCAACACTGCCAACTTTGGGCTGTCATGGGCAGGCCGGATTGCCTGCTACCTGACCGGGCGGGGCATTCTGAACGGGGCTATTCCCGACCTTGACCCGGCACCTGCCACACGCCCAACATCGGGCATCCATGCCTACAACGGTGCACTTGGCGGCACCACGTCTGCCAACTACCTAACCGCGTCCAAGGTTGCCGCAATCAAGAAGCTACAGCCGACCCTTATAACTCACATGGTTGGAGCAAACGACTACGGCAGCAGCGTTGCGATCAACACCTATAAAGCGAATCTCCGCAACTGGAAAGATCAGCTAGACGCCGCAAGCCCTAACTCGGTGCACCTGTATATCCACCAGCAGGGCCGCACGGCTGCTGCCCCAGGTTCGATTACTTGGCAGCAGTACGGGACCGCAATGCGCGAGGTTGCCGACGCTTACCCCAACGCCGTTTTTTTGGACGCCGGGGAACGGTTCGGTTTGCGCGGCGGGTTGGCACCGCACCTAGTGTCCGACACCCTGCACATGAATGAGTACGGGCACCGCATCATGGCTGACCTTGTGGCCGCTGCAATGGGCACCCCGATCCCCTACATGGAAAACGAGGTACGCAAGCTTGCAGTGCCCGGTTCGCAGACGTTCACCGCTGAGGGCGATTGGCTGACCGCCACCATTCCCGCTGCCCCGTACCCGCGCACACTGACCCTTGACCTAGCCGTGTTTGGCTACGGCACCGGCACCAAGGAAACACAGGGGCAGGAAATCTCCATCAGGGCAACTTACCCCGATAACGGAGCAGCACTTGGTGACGCTGCACAGATCCGCTTCCTGAACGGCGGCACATCACACGCCCTGACTTACGTGCAGCAGCCCACATGGTCAATCGACGCTAACCGCGAAGTGACGATAACCATCCATTCCGGCCCTGCTATCTACCTTTCCGGGTCCGGTGCCTACAGCCGCATACACGCGAAGCTGTCCCCGGCTTAAGAGGATTCCTACAACCAACCCCCGCAGCCGGCCTGTGGGATACCAACAAAGAAAGTCAGCTAGTGAGCTACACAGCAATAACCGAAATCAGCAGCCCCAATTACACGCCGGGGGACAGCGTTGCCGCCGTGTTCGGTGGCACCCCGCGCCGCATTGAGTCCATCACTATCCACCATTGGGGCAACCTCGGTCAGCGGTTTGACGACGTTGTGCGCTTCCTGTGCACTGCCGACAATGGCCGTCAGTCGAGCGCGCACTACGTAGCCGAAGCGGGCAAGGTGGCTTGCATCGTTGCCCCTGCTGACGCTGCTTGGCACGCTGGCAACGCCTACGGCAACGCAACGTCTGTGGGCATTGAGTGCCGCCCCGAAGCGAGCCAGGCTGACTATGAAACAGTGGCTGAGCTTATCGCTGAGCTGAGGGCTGTTTACGGAGACCTGCCCCTGATCCCGCATAACCAGTGGACCAACACTGCCTGCCCCGGTGCATGGGACCTAGGCAAGCTTGACGCTATGGCACGGGGCAACGCCGTACAGGTGCAGGAAGCACCTGCCCCGGTGGCACCGGCACCGGCACCCGCCGCGTACAACGGCTATGACAGCGGACTCCGTTGGATTGTTGACCCGGGGGACACCCTCGGTGCAATCGCTGCACACTACGGCATCGACGTAAACGCCCTAGCCGCGTACAACGGCATTGACCCTAACCGGATCAACGTGGGGCAGTCCATCATCATCCCCGGGCCGCTTGTGTGGATTGTTGAGCCGGGGGACACCCTCGGTGCAATCGCTGCCTACTACGCATTGGACGTTGCCACCGTGGCAGCACGCAACGGGATTGAGGATTACAACCTGATCAACGTGGGAGATGTGCTGACCATTGGCTAACACACTGGCACCCACAGCCAAGGTCACTGCTTCCACAGCCGCTGTTGCTGCCGTGACGCTTGTCTGTGCATTGATCGGTTGGCTTGCCGGGACAGAGGTGCCCGACTCCGTACAGGGACCGTTGACCGTTGTTGCAACGTTCGCTGCCGGTTGGCTTGCACCCCTGCCCGGGACCGGCAAACACATCGAGTGAACATGACAGAGATAACCGCAGGCGAGGTTGCACGAGGTCTAGAGCTGATCCGTGGAGACATCAAGGAGCTTGCAGCCGAAGTGCGAGAGCGCCCGGACTGGGCAGACGTTCGCCGGGTTGAGTCTGGGCTACAGCTACAGATAGCGCACGAAGCCGCAAAGCGTACCGCAGCGGAAGCCACGGCAACCAAAGCTATCGAGCATCTAGAGGACTGGAATACATGGGCTGTCCGTATCGTGCTTGGCGCGATGGGAACGGGCCTAGTTGGATGGATAGTTGCCCAGGCTCTAAACGTCTAACGCGCTTAGAATCAATCTGGGAGAACTCATAAGCCCGCTTAGGGCTACTTCCGACCCTCAATATCGGGATCAGGGACAGGGGCAGCGCCAATACTGGGCACTTCCCCTGTCTCCAACCAGTGCAGCGGAGCATCAGTGACCGTTGACCACAACATCAGATTGCCCTTAGTGGGCACCGTCCGGCCTGACAACCAATTGCCAACCGTGTTGCGCGAGACTCCACACTTATCAGCCATTGCCTGCACGCTGACGCCCGACACTTCCAATGCCTTACGCAATCTATCGTGCAACCCAAACTGAAAAGCAAACACATAACCTTGTGCATTGCTCTTGAATCCGTGGTGCTTGATTGTTGCCATAATGCATACCCCATTTACTAAGACTTAAGCACGGAGTAATGCCCCGTGCTTTGCATAGAACTATGCACTAGGTACTAGGCACAACACAAACTTGTGCAATGCCTATTCCGTTTGGCAGGTCACAGGGGTGTGATCCCCTTATCACACATCGGCAGTTTGCTTTGCATCCAACTGTGCATTGGGGGATGCTTGTGCAATGCACAACACAACGGATGAGGCACGGATCATAGTGCCGTCGCAGATCATCGGGGCACGTACTGCCGCTGCCCTGCTGGGCTTAGAGCGCAGCTCACTAACCCGCAAAGTGCAGGCCGGCAAAATCACGGCACTTGCACGGCTGGAAGGTGGGGCATACGTCTTTGATCGGGCCGCGCTGCTGGAAGAAGCGGCCAAATGAGCTTATACCTGTCCCCGCGCAAAGCCTGTGAGCTGTTGAGCGTTGACCGTTCCACGCTGCTCCGTTGGGAGCGGCAAGGGCTGCTGACCGCCTACCGCTTCCACAGCGGGCACCGCCGCTATCTGCTGGCAGAGCTACAGGCAATCGTCACAGGCGGCACGGAGTGAGCTGGGAAGCCTGTGCATGGGCTATCCGTAAGGGCAAGGACTACGAACTAGAGCCGTCAACGCGCTTTGTCATGCTCACGCTTGCCAACTATGCCGACAAAGAGGGCAACGACATTTACCCGAGCCTAGGCACAATCTCCCTTGATACCGGGTTTAGTGAGTCCACAATCCGCAGGCACATCAAGACGCTACGGGCTGTAGGGCTGCTTGATTACGGAGACCAAAGCATAGTCACGGACAACCCCCGCTACCGCAACGACAAGCTGCCCAAGGTCTACCGCTTCCTGTTCGAGGAAGAGGGCAAACCCCGGGGTGTGGACTTTGGCAGCTTTGGCCGTATGCCGTCAGCAGGGCACAAGCCCAGGAATCCACGGGGTGTCACTGTGCTACCCCGTGAGAGCGCACAGAGCAGTGCACGGGGTGTCACTGTGACCGGAACGGGGTGTCAAACGGGGGTGCACAGTGACACCCAAACCTATAACCCCTTAAAAGATCCTTTGCAGCAGCCCGCGCAGACAGCGCCGGTCAGTGCTGCTGATCCCGTGGCAGAGACACCCGACGAGTACACCGAGCGCATAGAAGCAGGCAAGCGACTCCGAGCAGAGATTGCCGCCCGCAACGCCCAGCGCAGACAGATCACACACAGGCCAATGACAACGAGTGAGAGCGCCACAGCATGAGCAGCCAGAGTCACCACACCAGCACCAAGACAGCAGCAGAAGCGAAGATCACCCTTGACGAAGCCAGAGAAGTTGAGCGGGCATTCAGACAAGCCGCACAAGCTGCCCAGTGGAACTATCACCGAGCAGCCACACTGACGCCGCAGGCAGAACACACCGAGCGTTACCGAGTGCTGCACGCTCACGCTATCGAGCAGTGGAAGCAGGCACTGCACAACCAACGCGAAGCACACAAGCAGTGGCGCAACGCCGTTGCTTCCGAAGCAGCCCGGGGCAACCGCAGCAGCCACCGTGCAGCACAGAAGCGCAGGGCAGCATAGATGCCCCCAGAAACACTGTTTGACATACCCGAAGCGGAAGCCAGGGAGTCACGGATAGTCACTGCCAAATGGGGTGGGCGCCGCAGCACCAACGCCCGCGCACAGTGCCGCGCAATGCTGCCGTGGGCATGCCGCAGATGTGGCGGGATGATCACCCCCGACGATCCCGAGAGCAGTTGGCACGCTGGGCACCGGGAGGACAGAGCAGCAGGCGGCACGGACGACGGCATAGAGCCGGAGCATGCACGGTGCAACACGAGTGCAGGCGGCAAGGTTGGCGCTGCCATTACCAACGCCAAGCACGGGCGGGCAGCAGACGTGACGAGGGAGCGGGTGGCTCAGTGGTGGTGAGCAGCGAGCAAGTGCAAGCGGTCAAGGATTACATGACGAAGCTTTGGGAAGTGTTGAAGCTTCCCGAGCTGACAGACGAAGAACGGGCCGAGGATGTTTGGTGAAAAGAGTTTTTTGCGGGAGGGCTGGAAGCCCACGGCTCTCCTCCACTCCCTTTGCGTGCGTGGGGGTTGTGTGAAATGACCACAGCCACCGAATCCGCGGGACTCTCTGAGAGTTTTGCCCGCTGGGAAAATGAGCTGGCGGAGCAGAGCGCACAGCCTAGGCATGTGTCCTTTGTGCCACCGGAAACTAGCCTGACGTGTGCAGAGATAGGGGCACTGGCACAGGGCTTGCCTATGACGCCGCAGGGACGCCGCATTGCAGGGGTTCTGGAAGCACAGGGCGACCGGGAAGTGCTTGACCGCAAAACGGGCCTGCCTACGGGCCGCTGCCGCCCGCTGTATAAGACAGTTGTTGTCGAGGTGCCCCGCCGTTCCACCAAGACCACGAGCATTCAAAATGTGCTGTTGGGCAGGTGTGCCACAATCCCGGGCTATCGCGTAGTCAGCACGGCACAGGACGGCACCCGCGCGTCTGCTTTCTTCAACGAAATGTTGAACTTTATGGAAGCGGAAACTGACGAAGCAGAGCGCGATTGGGTGGGCT
>JAZUGI010000131.1:0-33857 GCA_045641125.1 Akkermansia sp. | reverse complement strand
AACAGCAGCACGTGGCAGCGCATGATGTGGCGCAGGAACTCATGCCCCAGCCCTCGGTTCTGCGATGCGCCCTCGATGATGCCGGGGATGTCCGCCACAATGGCGCGGGAGTAGTCCTCGAACTCCACGGTGCCCACAATGGGCTGCAGCGTGGTGAACGGGTAGTCCGCCACCTTGGGCGTGGCGTTGGAGATAGCGGTGAGCAGCGTGCTCTTGCCGGCGTTCGGGTAGCCCACCAGGCCGGCATCCGCAATGCGGCGCAGCTCCAGGAAGAATACGCCGCTTTCCGCCTCTGTGCCGTACTCGAACTTGATGGGCGCCTGGTCCGTGGCGGTGCGGAAATGCCAGTTGCCGCGGCCGCCCTTGCCGCCCTGGCACAGCACAAAGCGCTGGCCGGGTTCCGTGAGGTCGGCAATCTGCTCCAGCTCGATGCCGTCGCCCTCCTGCTCCAGCCAGGTGGCTTCCTGCATGGTGGCGGCGTTGCTGCGGTAGATGATGGTTCCCTGGGGCACCCTGCCGATGACGGTCCTGCCGTCCTTGCCGTGTTTGCGGGCGTGCATGCCGGGCATGCCGTCGGTAGCCACCAGCTTGGGATCGTAGAAGTAGGTGCGCAGGTCGTTCGTGCCGGAGTCCACCTCCAGCACCACGCTGCCGCCGTCGCCGCCGTCCCCGCCATCAGGGCCGCCGCGCGGTACAAATTTCTCGCGCCGGAAACTGGCGAGCCCGTTGCCCCCCTTGCCGGCCTTGGCGAATATCCTGATGTTGTCTACAAACATGTGCGGCAGCATAGTGTAAACTGTTAGGGAAGTCAAGGGAAACTTGGCTTGCCAAGGAGCGGCGGCGGCGTTATACTCCTTTCACCATGAGTTCCGAACCGGAAAACCTGAACGATTTCGATGCCACGGATTGCGGCCTGGCCACGCTGATGCTGGGCGTGGTGCCCGCCATCATCCACTTTGTTTTCTGCGGAGGTATGGATACTCTGGTGACCACGGGGCTCTTGGGCGTGGTCGGCGTGTTTGTGGCCATTGCCGTGTGGGTGGTGGCCGTCATCACGCGTTCCCGCGTGGTGGGCATTCTTGTCAACTGGGCCGGCTGTATCCTCACCCCCCTCTACATTGCCGTGACCGTGTACCTTTGGATGCAGGACGACACGCCCCCCGCAGAGCAACCCGTTCCGGAGGCCGCAGCAACGCCGCAGGAATAAACGCGGCCTATTTCTTCCAAATCTTCACCTTGGCGTAGGCCAGCAGGAAGATGCAGCCCAGCACCATGATGATGGTGGCACCCAGGTGCCAGCCCAGCGGGTAGGACAGGAAGAACGCCAGCACGGAGCCCAGGCCGCCGATGATTCCGCCGCCCCAGAACATGTGCTCCGTGCGGTCGGTGAGCAGTTTCATGGTGGCTGCGGGGGCCACCAGAAGCCCCAGCGTGAGGAAGGCCCCCACCGCTTGCAGGGAGGATACCAGCACCAGGATGATGAGCGCAAAGATGCCGTAGTTGTAGGCGCGCGTGGGTATGCCCATGGTGGCGGCCGCCCGCGGGTCGAACAGGGTGATCACCAGCGGACGGAACAGCGCGGTGATGCCCAGCATGGCCAGCGCGCCCGTGGCGTAGGCCACCCACAGGTCCGTGTTCGTCATGCTCATGATGTTGCCGAAAAGCCAATCGTCCACCTTCTGCTGCAGGCCCAGGCGGATGAGGATGACGTATCCGGCGGCAAAGGCGGCGGTGTGCAGCACGGAGAGCGCGGTATCATGCTCCACGCGCGCGGTGCGGGAGACAAAGAGGGAGCCCAGGCCCACCAGCAGGGCCGCCAGCACCGCCCCCAGCAGGATGCTCATCTGCATGAGCCCGAAGAGCAAAATGGCCAGCGCTATGCCCGGCAGCAGCGCACAGGAGAGCGTGCCGATCTGCAGCGCGGAGCGGCGCAGCACCACGAGCGCGCTCACAAAGCCGTTCGTGAATCCGATGAACGCGCAAGCCCACAAGCTGCGCTGCGCCAGCGGTTCGCCCAGGAATTGGAGAAAGTCGTTCATGCGCGTTCGGATACGGGGAATACTTGTTGCAGGTTTTGCGGCGTGAGCACGGAAGAGGTCTCTCCGTAGGCCACGGCGCGCTTCTTGAGCAGCAGCGCGCGGTCGAACAATTGCGGTGCGGTGGCCAAATCATGGTGCGATGCCACCACCAGGCGCCCCTCCTGCGCCAAGGCGCGCAGCAGCGCGCCCAGGGATGCCGCGCCCGGTACGTCCAGCCCGCTGAACGGCTCGTCCAGCAGCAGAATGTGCGCTTCCTGCGCCAGCGCGCGCGCCAGGAAGGCGCGCTGCTGCTGGCCGCCGGAAAGCTCGCCTATCTGGCGGTGCTGCAGGGCGGTCATCTCCAGAGCATCCAGCGCCTTGTCCACAATATCGCGGTCGTGCCGCCCCATGGCACGCCATGGCCCAAGCGCGGGGAAACGCCCCATTTCCACCAGGCGGCGCACGGTGATGGGGAAGTTCCAGTCCACCTCCGAACGCTGGGGCATGAAGGCGATTTCCTGCCGCGCATCGTGCAGCGGGCTGCCGTTCCACAGGATGCTGCCGGAAAGGGTGGGGCGCAGGCCCGCCAGCGCGTGCAGCAGGGTGGATTTGCCGGCCCCGTTCGGGCCGATGAGCGCCAGCGCGTGCCCGCAGGTGATGGAAAGCGAGATGCCCTCGATGGCCCTTTTCCCGTTGTACCCGGCCGATACGTCCACCAGGCGCAGCTCGTGCCCGCCCTCGTGGTGGTGGCCGCCGCCCCAGCAGATGTGGTCGTGGCCGCAATGTTCATGCGCGTCTACCATGTGAACGAGAAGAGGGTGTGCAGGGTGGTGGCGGCGGGGGAGCTCCACTGCGTGTCCTGGGCGGTGGCGGCTCCGCGGGTGAGGGTGATGTTCACCGCGTGCTGGGCGGCGGCGGGCCACTCGGCCTGCAGCTCCAGCTCGGCGGCATCCTGCGGAAGCCGGATTTCCTCCAGCCACGGCGATTCCGTCCCTTGCGGCATGGCGGCCACCTCCTTGCCCTGGTAGAGCAGGTGCAGCCCGCGCGGCGCACCGTCGAAACGCACTTCGGCCATCACGCTGCATGTTTCCTGCTCCGTAGCCACCTCCGCGGTTTGCGGCGCGGCGGGGCCTTTGCCCGTGAGCACCAGCAGCGGTGCCCCGGCAAGCAGGACTCCCAGCAGGGTCAGCGTGAATGTGAGGCGCGGCGGCATGGGGTGTTACGGTTGCGGGGCGGCTCCCAGCCCTTCCGTGATGTTTTTCACGTTGGCGCGGAAGATGGCAGCGTAGCCCTTCAGGTCCGGGCAGATACCATCCAGCGCCAGCGGGCGGATGCTTGCGCCAATCTGCCCCGCCAGGGCCTCCAGGGCGCGCGGGGATTCCGTCCATTCGCGGAAGATGCAGCGCACGCGGCTCTCACGCAACTGAGAGAGCACGCGCGCCATGCCGGCGGTGTCTCCCTGGCTTTCCTTGGCGATGCCGTAGATGGGAATGGGCGTGAACCCGTACTGCGCGCAGAAGTGGCACATGGCGGCATGCTCGGTCACCAGCACGCGGCTTTCCTTGGGTATGCGGCTGAAGGCCAGGCGCGCCTCGCGGTCCAGGGTGTCCATCTCTGCCGCGTATTTGGCATAGCCCGCGCGGTAGGAGGCGGCGTGTTCGGCGTCCAGTTTGCCGAGCTCTCCCGCCAGCGCGAGCGCGGCGCGCTTCATGTTGGCGGGGTTGTTCCACCAGTGGGGATCGCAGCCCCGGCCGTCCGGCAGCTTCACATCCGGTACAGTGCTTCCCAGCTCCAGAACGGCGGCTCCGGAAGGCAAACTTTCTTTCAATCCCTCCAGATAGGGTTCCATGCCCTTGCCGCACGCCAGCACCAGACGCGAACCGGAGGCCGCTGCCACATCCGCCGGCTGCGGGGAAAACTCGTGCAGCTCCACGTTGGCGGGAAACAGGTCCACCACGGTTATCTGCCCGCCACCCACGGCGCGCGCCATCTCGGAGAGCAGGGGATGCAGGCTTGCCACCTTCACCTCTGCCTGCGCGCAAAGCGTGAGCACGCAGGCCATCAGCATGGAAAGTATGTTCCTCATGCCCCCTATTCTACAAATCCTGTCAAGCCGCGTCAATCACCGTCGTTGATGCTGTCAATCATCTGGCGCAGGCGTGCAAAGTTGCGCCTGGCAAAGGAGAAGCGCAGACGCGGCAGCTGGCCGAGGATGGGCTCGGGGTCGTTCTCGCCGTTTTCCAGTTGCTCCAGGTCGTCCTTGTAGATGATGTCCTTGTAGTCGTGGCGCAGCCAATCCATGGAGTCCTCGTTGAGCGGGGTGTTCATGCGGATGACCACGTGGTCGCCGTCAAAGTAGTACGAGTGGAAACGGCTGTAGAAGTGGGCAATGTGCTCAAAGGCCTCCTCCGCGCTGGTGCTGTGGTGCAGGAGGTACTGGTCCTCCTCGGAGATGAGCCCGGCTTCCTCCAGCTCCTTGATGACAAAGTTCTTCCAGCGGCGCCAGAAGGTTTCCTCCGGCGTGTCCAGCAGGATAATCGGGAAGATGGTGCTCTTGCCGGTCTGGATGAGCGTGATGCACTCGTAGATTTCATCCATGGTGCCGAAGCCGCCCGGCAGCGCCACCAGTGCATCGCTCTGCTTGATGAGGTTGAGCTTGCGCGTGAAGAAGTAGAGGAAGTTCATCAGGTGCGGGCTGCCGGCGATGGCGGGGTTGGGTGCCTGCTCGAAGGGCAGGGTGATGTTCAGGCCGAAGGAGTGCTCCGCCGTGGCGCCCTCGTTGCACGCCTGCATCAACCCCGGACCGCCGCCCGTGATGACCATCAGCCCGTTGTCCGCGCACATTTTCGCAAAGTTGTACGCCAGCTTGTATATCGGGTCGTCCTCCTTGATGCGTGCGGAGCCGAAACACGTGACCTTGCGGATGTTGCGGTACGGGCGGAACAGGTTCTCCGCCGCGAACATCTCGTCCAGCGTGCTGTTCATGATGGACAGGTCGTGGCTCTCCAGCTCGCTCTGCGCCGCGTTCATCACCGTGGCCAGCAGCTGCAGCACCGTGTCGGGGTCGTGCGTGCCGCAGAAGCGCCGCGAGAGGTCGTACAGGTTGGCGTCCAGCACGGGGTTCCCGGTCTTGACCGGTATTTCCGTGTTGCTGTGGAGTTCCGCGCCGCTGTTGATATCGTGCGCCGCAAGGATGGGTCTCTGTTCCATACCCCATACTATGCACCCCGCGGCGGCGTTTGTCACGCAAAAAACGCCTCCCGCGCGTGGTGTGGCATGTTCAGATGGCAGAGATGGGGATGGCGGTGTTGCCCAGGCCGAGGGGCAGGGGCTTGGCCACATCACAGATGATGATGCCGCCGCCGAGCTTCAGGCGCCCGGTGGGTATGTGCCGCACGGCTCCCAAATCCTCCAGGGCCGGGCTCGCGCTCATTTTCACCTCAATGGGGTAGAGCTTTCCGTTCTCCTCCAGCAGCATGTTCACCTCGTGCCCCAGCTTGTCGCGGAAGTAGCTCAGGCGGATGGTGCGCCCGCTGTTGGCGTACCCGCGCAGCAGTTGGCTGAACACCCAGCTTTCCACCAGGTGGCCCGCCATGGGGCTCTCCCGCAGCTGCCTGGCCGTGGTGATGCCCGCCAGCCACGCGCACAGGCCGGAATCCATGAAATGCATTTTCGGCGTCTTCACCAGGCGCTTGGTGGAGTTCACGTAGTACGGGCGCAGCAGGGTGATGATGCCGGAGGTCTCCAGGATGGAGAGCCAGCGTTTGGCCGTGCTCGGCGAAATGCCTGCATCTTGCGCGATGTTTGCGTACGACAGCTGCTCGCCCGTGCGGTGCGCGGCGATGCGCATCAGGTTCAGGAACGCGCCTTTGTCGCCCACTTGCGTGAGCGCACTCACATCGCGCTCCAGGTAGCTGTTCACATACGAGTTGAAAAACACGTCCGCCGGCATGCCGGGGTCGTTCACCATCTCCGGGTACCCGCCGCGCAGGATGCGCTCAAAGAGCGCATCCGTGCTGCACGCGCGCACTCCCGCCGCCACGGCTGCAGGATTCTCCGGGTCAAGGTGGCTGTCTTTGCCGCCCTTGCCCAGGCTCTCCCTTTGAGAGAGGGAATACAGCTCCAGCACGGCCAGCCTGCCCGCCAGGCTCTCTGAAAGCCCCTCCATCAGGTGGAAGCGTTGCGAGCCCGTCAGCCAGTACATCCCGTTGTGGCGGTCCTCGTCCACCACAGCCTTGATGGCTCGCATCAGCTCCGGTGCGTATTGTATCTCATCTATGCAAAGCGGCGTGCCGTATGCTTTCAGAAAGCCTTCCGGGTCCAGTCGCGCCGCGCGAGCCGTCGCTACTGAATCAAGCGACACGTATCTCATCCCTTTTGGCAGGATGCGGCGCAACAGGGTGCTTTTGCCCACTTGGCGTGCCCCTGTCAGCAAGACGCACGGAAAGTGCTCCGACACCATCCTTACGGTGTCGCTCATTGTTCGCTTCAGGTAGGCTCGCTTCGCTTTCATGGCTGCTTCCTTCTTATGCCTGCACGTCTGGTTTGTCAAGTCTATAATGGACAAAAATGTCACAGTGTGGCGGCAAATCCGTCATACTGTGACGGAAATTCCGTCACGCTGTGGTGGATTTGTCCACTTTTGCGCCGTGGCGGCAAATCCGTCATGCTGTGACGGAAATTCCGTCACGCCGTGGTGGATTTGTCCACCTCGGAAAGTAATCGGTTGAATTGTAATGTTTTGTGAATGTTCCAAATTCCGTCTAGTGTATCGTGTCTAGTCGGTTTTCTCATGCATCCATGGCGTTTTGCTCGTCGAGGATACCGGATTTCTCCAGATAGTAGTCGTACCCTCCTGCGTAGGGGGTGATGGTGCCGTGGTTGATGTGCAGGGTCTTTTCCGCGAGGGCTCGGATGAAGTGGACATCGTGGGAGATGAAGACGAGGGTGCCCTCATAGCGCTTGAGCGCCTGGGAGAGGGCTTCCACGCTCATGAGGTCCAAGTGGGTGGTCGGCTCGTCCATGAGCAGGAGATTGGGTGGGTTGACCAGGAACTTGACGAGGCTGAGGCGTGATTTCTCACCGCCGGAAAGGACCTCCACGCGCTTTTCCACATCCAGCCTGCGGAAGAGGAAGGAGCCGAGGATGCCGCGGGCCTCCTCTTCGCGCAGCTCGGGATCGGCCTTCATGATTTCCTCCAGCACGGTGAAGTTGGGCGTGAGGTTTTCCGAGCGCATCTGGGAGAAGTAGCCGATGCGGGTGGTGGTGCCCACCGTGCGCTTGCCCTCATCAATGGGTACCACACCGGCCAGGATTTTGAGCAGGGTGGACTTGCCCGCGCCGTTCGGCCCCACCAGCACAATGCGGTCGCCGCGCTCCACGAGGAGGTCCAGGTTCTTGTAGATGCGCTTGTCCCCATAGCTCTGGCCCACCTTTTCCAGCTCAATGACGCGCTGCATGCTGCGCGGGGGCTGGGGGAAGATGAACTTGAAGACCTTGCGGGCCTGCTTGGGCTTTTCGATGATTTCCATCTTCTCCAGCTGCTTGACGCGGCTCTGCACCTGGGCGGCCTTGGAGGCCACGGAGCGGAATCGGTCCACGAACGCCTCGATATGGGCGATTTCTCGCTGCTGGTTGCGCCAGGCTGCAAGCTGCAGCTGGTAGCGCTGCTCCTTGAGCTCCAGGAAATTCGTGTAGTTGCCGGAATAGCGCACCAGCTGCGCGTTCTCGATGTCGTACACCGTTTCCACCAGGGAATCCATGAAATCGCGGTCGTGGGAAATCATGAAGATGGCACCGGGGTAGTTGCTCAGGTAGCGCTGGAACCACAGCAGGCTCAGCAGGTCCAGGTGGTTGGTCGGCTCGTCCAGCATCAACAGGTCCGGCTCCGCCACCAGCAACTGCGCCAAATGCGCGCGCATCACCCAGCCGCCGCTCATTTCCCGCGCCGGGCGGTGAAAGTCCTCATCCTTGAACGCAAGCCCCTTGAGGATGCGCTTGGCCTTGGGCTCCAGCTGGTACCCGTTGGCGGCAATGAACACATCCATGGCGTGGGCATAGGCATCACTGGTGTTGTCTCCCTTGGCCTCGCACTCCTGCAGGGTGCGGATGGCCTGCCCCATCTCCGGGGTGATGCTCATGGCTATCTCCAGCACGGTGCGGTCCGTGGGGTCGCCAGCCTCCTGCGGCAGGTAGCCCACCACCGCGTAGTCGTCCATCACAATGTTGCCTTCGTCCGGCGTGTCCTCTCCCAGGATCATGCGGAAGAGCGTGGATTTGCCCGCGCCGTTGGGGCCGACGAGGGCGATGCGCTCGCCCCAGTTCACGATGAGCTCCGTGTTGGCAAACAGGGTGCGCCCGGAATGCGCCTTGGTGAGTTTCTTGATGGTCAGCATGGATTTGTATGGAAATTTTATTGCGGGGTGCCTCCGGCCAGCGCGGTCACCATGCGGATGAGCCCGTGTACCACCTCGCCGAACTGCTTGTAGTCCAGCTTGTCCGCCGTGTCGCTCGTTTCATGGTAGTCGTCGCAGCGCATGTAGGCTGTATCCGTGATGGCGAAGGAGGGGATGCCTTCCTTCATGTACGACCAGTCGTCCGACCATGCGATGCCGCGCGTGAGGTAGCCGAATGTGACGGCGCGCACGGGGAAGCGGCTCACGGATGCAAATTGCTTGGCGCAGCTGTGGGCATAGCGCTTACCGGTGATGGTGCTCATGAATGCCACATAGTCGCAGCGGTCCAGGATGCCCACCAGGCTGCCGGCCAGCTTGCTGTTGCGCTTTTTGTTGCTTCGCGGGGAGTAGACGCCCAGGGTCTCCGGGGTCATCATGCCGGCAATGCGGTCCTTGCCGAGCTCCTTGACGATTTTGCGTGCGTGCTGGCGGGAGCCCATCCAGTCGCTCTGGAAGAAGGGCGGTTCCTCATTGGCGTAGGCCACAAAGATGATGCCGTTGCGGGTGGGAATGTTTTTCAATGCGCGTGCGAGCGTGAGCACGGTGGCAATGCCGCTGCCGTTGTCGTTCGCCCCGGGCGTGCCGGCCTTGCCGGGAATGGCGGGGCCGTGGCAGTGCCAGTTCTTCATGCCCACGCGCGTGTCGTAGTGGGCACCGATGATGAGCCAGGGCGCGTTGGGGTCCGTGCCGGGCTTGCGGACCTCCAGGTTGGTGGCGGTTTTGCCCGCCGCCCCGGCAAAGCGCTTCTGCGCGGGTATGGTGAAACGCTGTTCGTCCACCGTGTAGCCGGCCTTCTCAAACTCTCCCTTGATATAGGCGCGGGCGCGCTCGTAGGCCTCCTGGTGGTAGTGGTTGCGCTCTCCGATGTTCTCCGCCAGCGCGCTCACATCCTGCCGCAGCTGCCGCTCCACACTGGCCGTATGGGGGATTTCCCCGCTGCCCGTGGGCTGGTAGAGCTGGGTGCAGGATGCCAGGAAAAGCATGGCAGCTATGGTGGAGAGAAGCCTTTTCATGCCCGCCATCCTAGCATTCATGCCCCCTTTCATCAAGGCGATACTCTGCCATCCCGGATAGTATGTCCTTTCATCACCGCGTACCTTGTGGTATGCTGGCGGCATGCCCACCATTCGGCAGCTCACCGTGGAGAGCCTCGCGCATTTGCAGGCGCAGGGGCAGACGCGCGCCGTGGTGGACGAAGGTGCGCGCGCCATCCCGCAGTCGGAGGCGCAGCGCTACCTGCGCTTCGCCGCCATGAACGGGGATGCAGAGGCCTGCCTGCTCATGGGCTACTGCTATGCCAAGGGCATCGGCGTGCCCAAGAACACCACCCTCATGAACAGCTGGCTCCTCCTGGGCGGCCAGGAGGCATCAGGGCTGATTCATGTTGACTGACAGGCGGTTGCATCCCTGTAACACTCTTGTAACACTACTTTTGATTGAACGGGGACATGGTGCGTGTTAGGATGCCATAGATGATACCCACCCCACGCCTTATTCCCCTGTTCCTGGTTGCCGGCCTGGCTGCGGCGCAGGAAGCCGCTCCAAACAGCGCGCCCACGGTTACTCCCGCCACGTCCTGCGCGCAGGTGTCTCCCGACGAGGAGGAGGAGCCTTCCCTGATCCAGGCGGCGCAGGAAGGCCGCATGGAAATCGTCAAGCTGCTATTGGACCGCGGGGTGGATGTCAACCTTGCCGCCGAGGAAAACGTGTACAGCGAGGAAGGATTGGAATGGACAAAAGGTTCGACTCCCCTACATGTGGCTGCGTACTCCGGCCACAGGGAAATCTGCAAGCTGCTGCTGGAACGCGGCGCGGATGTCAATGCAAGGGACGAGTTAGG
The DNA here is from genome assembly GCA_045641125.1 of Akkermansia sp. Lineage (GTDB taxonomy): Bacteria > Verrucomicrobiota > Verrucomicrobiia > Verrucomicrobiales > Akkermansiaceae > Akkermansia. Next base: position 23,544 of record JAZUGI010000131.1, on the reverse strand, counting down.
CGCGACTTCCCTGCACATGGCGGCAATGAACGGCTACATGGAAGAGTGCCGTCTGCTGCTGGGGCACGGTGCAGAGATCAACTCGACAGACGAGGAAGGATATACACCCCTGCACATGGCGGCGCGGGAAGGCCATCCGGAAACATGCAGGCTGCTGCTGGAACGCGGCGCGGATGTGCATGCCAAGGACAATGACGGCCAGACTCCCCTGCACATGGCGGCGCGGCTAGGCCATCCGGAAACATGCAAGCTGCTGCTGGAACGCGGCGCGGATATCAATGCAAAGAACGAGTCCGGCGAGACTCCCCTGCGCGAGGCGGTGGAAAGGGCTCACTCCGAAACCTGCAAGCTGTTGCTGGGATACGGCGCGGACACCAATGCCGCAGACGAAAGAGGCCAGACTCCCCTACAATGGGCTGCGTTCCAAGGCCATGAGGAAATTTGCAAGCTGCTGACGGGACACGGCGCGAACATCAATGCCGCAGACAAAGGTAGCCAGACTCCCCTACATTGGGCTGCAAGCTCCGGTAAAGACGCAATCTGCAAACTGCTCATGGAGCATGGCGCAAACATCAAGGCAAAGGACGCGCAAGGCTCCTCCCCCATTTTCTATGCAGCCGGAAGCTGCAGCATAAAAACCTTCAAGCTGTTGCTGGAGCACGGCGCGGATATCAAAGAAACGAGCAAAGATGGTTCAACGCTCCTGCTCAATGCTGCGGCCGGAGGCAACGCGGAAACCTGCAAGTTCCTGTTGGATCACGGCGCAGACGCCAAGGCTGCGAACAAGTCGGGCGAGCCCCCCATTCTCGGTGCAGTCCATATTGGCAGCATGGAAACCTGCAAGCTGTTGCTGGAGTACGGGGCCAATCCCAACGTGACAGACCAGAATGGCTGGACTCCCCTGCATTCGGCTGTTCAAAAAGGCCTTACGGAAATCGCCGAGCTGTTGCTGGAGCACGGCGCAAATGTCAATGCTGCAGACGAAATAGGCCAGACTCCCCTGCAGGTGGCTGTGATCTACGTCCACAGGGAAATCTGCCAGCTGCTGCTGGAGCACGGCGCGGATGTCAACGCCCGTGACATGGAAGGCTGGACTCTCCTGTATAGGGCGGCAAAGATTGGCGACGCGAAAACATGCCGCCTGCTGCTGGAACATGGTGCAGATCCCAACGACAAGCCGAATGGCGAGCCCAGGCCCCTGCGGCTGGCAGTATCGCGGGGAGATACGGACACATGCAGGCTGTTGCTGGAGCACGGGGCCAATCCCTACGTGGCAGAGGAGGACCTACTGAGTCACCTTTGCTTGATTGCTTGGCAGGGCCACAAGGATATCGTCAGGCTCCTGCTGGAGCACGGCGCCAATCCCAACGTGGGGGACAGCAGGGGTACGCTTTTGGAACGCGCAGTCATGGAACACGATGCCGATGCATGCCGCTTGCTGCTGGAACATGGTGCGAATGCCGACACCCACGCCCCCTACATTGATTCGAGTCAGCCGGGAAGCAACACCCCCTTGCTCAACGCGTTCCATAATGAGGACGTTGCCATATTCCGCCTTCTGCTGGAGCACGGTGCAAACCCCAACATTTCTGGCCGCTTTGATCAAACGCCCCTGCATGAAGCCCTCCGCATGAACAACGCTGCCGCCGTCAAGCTTCTGCTGGAGCACGGCGCCAATCCCAACGTTAGTGGCGAGCATGAACGCCTCCCCCTGATGAAGGCCGCATTGGATCTCGATACGAACATGTGCAGGCTCCTACTGGAGCACGGCGCGGATGTATCAGGCGAACCCGAAAACACATGGACACCCCTGCACGCGGCAGCGACGAGGGCCAACACGGAAACCTGCAAGCTGCTTATTGGGCATGGGGCGGACATCCATGCGCGGGACGGGGATGGCAGGACGCCCCTGTTCGATGCCGCCGGCCGCGGTGTTGACCGTCTACCCGACGGAGGGACAAGGGAAAAGGGCTGCGTGGAAACCTGCCGTCTGCTGCTGGACTGCGGAGCGGATGTCAACGCCCGTGACAAGGAAGGCCGCACTGCCTTGTACGCAGCGGTCGGATCCCGCTCCGATGATGTCTGCAAGCTGTTGCTTGAGCGTGGCGCGGATATCAATACCAGGGACAAATACGGCAAGACTCCCCTGCATTGGGCTGTTCAAAAAGGCCTTACGGAAATCGCCGAGCTGCTCAAAAAATACGGCGCCAAGGAATAACAAAGTTGGTGTCCCCATGCGCCTGTTGCCACCCATCATTTCTTTGGTACACATGTGCGCTTTCATCAATTCCCACCACATTCCGCTTGAAAGAGCCTCAGGTATGTCAAGATAGCGGCGACTCCGTGACGGGGCGCGCCAGTTTCAATTTCGCGCTCCACAAGCAACTTGGTCGCGCAAACCCCTTGGCACCGAAATCCGCCGCTTCACAGGCAAGGAAGTGGTTCAAATCGGCTTCGCCGCAATCAAAGCCGTCGAGGCTCACACCCCGGGTGTCGAGTTTGGCGAATGCTATCTCCATAATCCTAGCCGAGTTGGGGAATATCTGCCCACTTGCGGGCAACTTCCCTTGCGGCATCGTTGGGGACAAAAGGAGTGACCAGCATTTTGGCTGCGCGCTTGGCCTCCTGCTCGCTCAAGGCAATCCAGTGTGCCTCTTTGGTACGGCAAGCAGAGACACGCCGCTTGCGGGATTTCTGGAAACAAGGGAGCGGGCGCCAGCGTTCCCGCTCCTTCGCGGAAACCATGCGGATGGGGGAATCCAAACAGGGTAATCGCAAGAACAGCGGCGCCCAATGTGCACGCCAAGGCAAGGGGCATTTTCATGCGATGACGGTATTTTTTCAATTTTTTTGCAAAAAAAACGGCCATTTGGGGCATGTGCGTGCTTAATAGGGGTAGAGAGGGCACGCGCGGGGCACGACCGCCCGCCGATCCCCCTTGAAAAAACAACCAATCAATCATAATAACATCATGAAGCCACAATACATTGCGCTTATTGCCGCCACGGCTGCGCTGCCCCTGGGCGCGCAGGCCACCGCTCCCGCTGCACCTGCAGCCATCACCGCCCCTGCCGCAGACTCCCTGCTGCAGCAGCGCGTCGCAGCCCATCCCGCTCTGGCCGCCATCCCCGCCGACGCGGAATTCGTCCTCTCCATCGACAACATCGGTACCGCCGCCGAGGGCCTTGCCAAGCTCGGCTTGCTGGACGCCTCCGATGTGGAGCTGGCACGCCAGCCGAAGGGTATCTCCCTGGCCCTCAGCCCGCAGTTCGTTTCCCTATTTGCGGATTTGATCCCTCTCTACGCGGATTTCAATGCCATGAGCATTCAACTGGAAAAAGACATTTCAGCCGGCTCGGATACAGAGGAACAGGTAAGCCAAATAGAGGCCTTTCAAAGCCAAATCACGGGAAAACTGACCGCCGCCGTCAAGAAAATCGACAAAGTCGGCCCCGTGTATGCCGTCTTGTCCATGGATTCGCAGTACAACGCCGACCTGGCCGCGAGCTATGACCAAGTGCTGCAGGAGTTCAAGGGCTCGGAGAGTGTCGAGTACGTGGAAATCAACGGCTTCAAGGGCATCAAGCTCACCGCGCAGATTCCGGACAGCGACGAGGAGCTCAAGGAGTTGGCAGCCGCCCTCAACGGGCGCAGCATCTACATCCTTTCCAAGCTGGTGGGTGATACCCTCGTTATCGGTCTGGCGGAGAATCCGGAGGATATCCGCCCCGCCGCTACCCCGGCGGAATCCATACTGGCCACGGACAAGCTGGCCAAGGGAGACAAGGCCCTGGGACAGCGCAGCTACCTGAGCTGCTACAGCGGCGCGAATCTGGTCAATACCCTCAATGAGATGAACAAGATTGGACTGACGCGCGACAGCCTGTGGCAGGCGATTCAGGCAACGTACCTGAAGCGGTTGAAGCCGGAAACGGCAGCCGCCTGCACGCGCGGCGTGGAAATGGTGATGGCCGAGCTCAAGAAGCTGGACAAGAGTCAGGCGGCCAAGCATCCCGCGTTCGCCCATCTCTGGCAGGATGACTCCGCCATCCACTTTGAATTGGAGGGGGACGCCTGCGGCTACAGCTACGAGCCGGCCAAGTGCCTGGGCTGCGGCCTGGACACCAAGGATGCCCCCTTCTACCTGGAGACCAGCCCCATGAGGTTCCCCAATCCCATCAACGTTCCCAACCTTGTCAGGGGCCTTTCCTCTGCCGCCCCCCTGATTACTACTCTCGTGGACGGGTCTGAGGAAGCTGCCGAGCGCAGTTATCAGAATCAGCAGGAACCCGTGGTCAAAGAGGTGCTTGATTCCTCCCTCAAGGCATTCGAGACGTTGGGATCCGGCATCTGCGGCGCGGACTTGATTTACGTCTCCCCGGAGGGAGGCTTCTCATACGCCTCTTCCGTAAAGGACCGCAACGCCGTTGTTTCCGGCTTTACCCAGTTGATTGACGTTTCGAATATCCTTAGCGATGGCTTGTTTAGGGATGAACTCGTCAAACACAGCACGGTGAAACAGGAGGGCAACAACACCATCGCCACCCTCGATACGGACGGCGGCCGCGTGAAATGGTGTGCCGTCCTGAACGACAACATCCTCACCGCGGGAACCATCGCTGGGTTCTCCGACAAGCTGGCTGACGCTGCAAACGCTCCGGAATTCTCCGGTATACGCTTCAGCCTGAACCTTGCCGCCCTTGCTTGCCTCAAAGACATATTGCCCCCGGAGGCAGAAGAAGTCTGCGCTTGCGCGGCCAGGTACGTGGAGTCCATCAGCGGACAGGGCGACATCAAAGACGGTGTCAGCACCTTCACCCTGGATATCAAGCCCGCCCAAGTGGAAAAGGACACCGCCGCCCCTGCCAAGTAAGGGAAGGCATACCTTCCTGCAACCATCCCCCCCGAGCCAGTCCCGGGGGGGCTCTTTTTCCTTTCATCGGCGCGTGGCATGTGTTATGGTGGCGGTATGCCCACCATTCGGCAGCTTACCGTGGAGAGCCTTGCGCATTTGCAGGCGCAAGGGCAGGGGCGCGCCGTGGTGGATGCGGATGCGCGGGGCATTCTGCGCAACTGGATGCTGCACCCGCAGCAGGCCGCGCCAAATGAAACCAAGGCGGATGCCGCATCCATGAGCGTGGAGGAAAAGCTGGCGTATTTGCGGGAGCGCGCGGCGGATTGGAAACCCGCGCGGGCGCTCGGCACGCTGCGTGAGAGGATGGTGTTTGCCGTGGGCAACCCGCACGCGCAGCTCATGCTGGTGGGGGAGGCCCCCGGTTATGACGAGGAACGCCTGGGCGAACCCTTTGTGGGGCGCGCCGGGCAGAAGCTCAACCAGGTGCTGCAGGCCATGGGGTTGAAGCGGGAGGACGTGTACATCTCCAACATCTGCAAATGGCGGCCGGATATGGGAGAGGGGCAGGGCATCTCCAACCGCCCGCCCACGCCGCAGGAGATTGCCGCCTGCGTGAAGATTGTGCTGGCGGAGATACGCGCCATCGCCCCGCGCTGCATCGTGTGCCTGGGCGGCACGGCGGGCAACGGCTTGCTGGGGCTGCAGGGTGCCTCTGTGGGGGCCTTGCGCGGCAAGTGGCACGAGTGCCAGGGTATCCCCGTGCGCGTGACCTACCACCCCAGCTACCTGCTGCGCAACGAGTCCCTTTCCGCGCGCCGTGCGGTGTGGGAGGACATGCTGGCCGCCATGGAGGCGCTCGGTATGCCCGTTTCCGAAAAGCAACGCCGCTATTTCACCCAGCCATGAAACGCGCTGCCACCATTCTTGTTGCCCTGGTTCTTGCCGCCTGCCACCACAACGAGCAGCTGGCGGATGCCGCCGCAGAGGGCAACGCCGCCGCCCAGTATGAATACGGACGCCGCATGCTGGCCGGGGAGAAGGGGGTACGCGCCAACCCGCAACAGGCCGCCCTTTGGCTCACGGCGGCTTCCCTGCGCGGGCACTCCAGGGCGCAATCCCTGCTGGGCTGGTGCTACGCGCAGGGGCTTGGCGTGGAGAAATCCGCGGAAGAATCCCGCAAGTGGTATGAGGCTTCCGCACGCCGGGGAAGCCCCGTGGCCTGCCTGGAGCTGGCCAAGGACAGCCTGCGCAACCACCGCGAACCCGATGCCGCACGCTGGCTCAAACCGCTTGCAGAGGCCGGATTCCCCGGCCCGCAGAACATTTTGGGCAAGCTGCTGCTCATGAACAAGGGCGGCGCCATCCCGCAATCGGAAGCCCAGCGCTACCTGCGTTTCGCCGCCATGAACGGTGATGCGGAGGCCTGCCTGCTCATGAGCTACTGCTACGCTGCCGGAATCGGCGTGCCCAGGAACGCCACCCTCATGAACAGCTGGCTCCGCATGGCCGCTGAGCAGGGCGATCCCACCGCCGCCAAGCTGCTTTCCCCTGCCGCACCATAGGGGGGATTCCGTTTCCCCCACCGGGGCCTGTGTGCGTTCTGCAATGGGAGGGAGACGCCATCCACCCCGCGGAGCGGGGTTCGGTGCCGAGACGTTTGAGCGGTGGTTGCCCCACGGGTTTACACCCGTGGCTCAACGAAGGAACGCCCCCCGCCCAAGGCGGGGTGCCGGGGCTTCCGCATGCGGAAGCCCCAACGCTTCACACATGGCGGCCAGCTCCTCCATTTCCGCAGCTGTTGTTGTTTTGGCGTGCCGCTGCTGTTGCTTCAGTACATATGCAGCCACCTTCTTATATTGGGATGCCCCCACGGAAAAATAGCCGTACCCCTCCTGCCATGTGAAGCGCCTGTACTGCGCGCGTGTACGGCGCAGCCAGTATGTGGATCCAATCTTCAATTGGCGTACGATGTCCGGCACCATTTTCGTGATAGGGAATTCCCCCAATATATGCACATGGTCCTCGATTCCGTTCACGAGTGGATGCCGCACGCCAATATCCACCAGCACAGCTCGCAAATAGGCGTGGAGGCGCGGGAGTTCTTCCTTGCGGACATTGATTCGGCCTGTATGAAACACCAGGTGTCCGTAATTCATGATGAACGAATGCCCCATAACATCCTGCATGGTATCACGGGCAATGAACAGCGTCAATCACGCAGTGTTTCACCGGTACCCCCCTTTGCGGGGTGCGTTCCTTCGTTGAGCCACCGGTGTAAACCCGTGGGGGAACCACGGTGGCGCGTCTCCATACCGAACCCCGCTCCGCGGGGTGGATGGCGTCTCCCGTTGCACGACTCTAAACCACCAATATGCGCTTCGCGTTTCATCCACCCCTCCATACAAAATCATGGGTTCCAAACAATTGTCGGGACACATGGGGGTGCCGCACTTGTTTGCTTTCTGTCTGGACGCAAAGCTGTAGCTTCTGTATAATGGCGCGCGATATGACGTACAGACGAGCAGTATGCTGCATAGTAGCCGTGGTGCTGGCCTGCCAGGCCTGCTGCCTGGGGAACGACCATGCGGCCGTGGAAGCGGCACTTGCAGCTGCCCGGGAGAAGGAATCCACCGCCCGCGCTGCGCTGATTGATGAATACGAGCTGCCGGAAAAGGAGAAGGTGTACCTGTTCCATGCGGCGGAATTCGTGAGCCTGCCCGCGCTGGAGCGCTACCTGAAGCAGGACCACCACGCATACGATGGCCATTCCCCGGCGGAACATGTGCGCATGCGTGTGCCCTTTGCTCCGCCGTTCTCCCATACTATCTGCCCGGAATGTGGAGAAACCGTATACAACAGTGACCCGGAGGGCAAGGAGCCCGCCTGGAGCCACCACTACACGGGAGCCCATGTGCAGTACAGCCGTTTCCCCGTGCCGCTGAAGGTGTACGCGACGGAGGAACAGGGCATGGACCTGTGGCAGAAGCTGGTACACCGCGTGGAAACGGACCCCTTCAACCTGGCGGCCACGGTTCTCTTCCTGCTGGCCATCCTGCACACCTTCCTGACACCGCGTTTCCACCGCCTGGCGGGCCGGCTGGAGCACAGCCACCGTGAGAAGCTGCGTGCGGAGAAGTTTCGCTTGGAGCACCCCGGGCAGCGTATGCCGGTGTCCGTCCTCTCCACCTTGTGCCATTTCCTAGGTGAGGTGGAGGTGGTGTTCGGCTTGTGGATTATCCCGTTCCTCTTTGTCTGCTGCCACTATTATTCCATGGAGGATTTCCTGCTGTACGTGGACCACGATACGCGTTTCACGGAGCCGCTGTTTGTGGCGGTGATTATGGTGGTGGCGTCTTCCCGCCCCATCTACCGCCTGGCAGAGAACATGCTGCAGCTGGGAGCCAACCTGGGCAAGTGCTCCCCTGCGGCGTGGTGGCTTTCCGTGCTGAGCATAGCGCCGCTGCTGGGCTCCCTGATTACAGAGCCCGCGGCCATGACTCTGGGCGCAATCCTGCTGGCCAAGAAGTTCTACTATCTCAAGCCTTCCATCAGCCTGCGGTATGCCACGCTGGCGCTGCTGTTCGTGAATGTCTCCGTGGGCGGCACGCTCACGCACTTTGCCGCGCCGCCCATTGTGATGGTGGCGGGCAAGTGGAACTGGGACATGGTGCACATGTTCACGCAGTTCGGCTGGAAGGCGGTGGTGGGTATCGCCATTTCCAATGTGTTGTATTTCTTCTTTTTCCGCAAGGAGTTCACACGCTTGGCGCAGGTGCAGCGGGAGGAGTGCTCCGTCTCCGCTCCCGGGCCGAACTCTGGGGAGGAGCGCCAGGATGTCATTCCCGTGTGGGTGTATGCCGTGTCCATCTTCTTCCTGGCATGGACGGTGTACTTTGCCCACCACCCGGCCATCCTCATCGGCGGTTTCCTCTTTTTCCTTGGTTTTGCCATGGCCACGCCGCAATGCCAGAACGCCATCTCCATCAAGGTGCCGCTGCTGGTGGCGTTCTTTATGGCAGGCTTGCTGATACTGGGCGGCGTGCAGGGGTGGTGGATGCAGCCGGTGCTGCAGGGCCTTTCCGAGCTGGGCGGCTCCATCACCATGGCTATGGCAAGCATACTGACCGCGTTCAATGACAATGCCTCCGTCACCTTCCTCTCCAGCACCGTGTCCGGCCTGCCGGATGAGATGAAATACGCCATTGTGGCTGGTGCGGTGACAGGCGGCGGCCTGACCGTGATTGCCAATGCGCCCAACCCCGCCGGCATGGCCATCCTGAGCAAGTTCTTCAACGGCATCGGGGCCATGCAGCTGTTCTTGTGGGCGCTGCTGCCCACCGCTATCCTCTTCTGTGTGTTTAACTTTATTTCGTAATATATTGTGTTTGCATGTTCCGTGGGATGAAGCGGAATGTGCCCGCCATGAACGGTGCTGCGCATGGCCGCAGAGCAGGGCAATCCCGCCGCGCAAAAGCTGCTCACCGCACCCTAGGGCGCAATCTTTCACCATCTGCCGTTGAAAATTCGAATTTCCCCCTTGCAATCCCGTCGCGCGGGGAGTAGAGTAGTGCCTGTATGAATATTCCGCTTTTCAAGAAGCTGTGCGAGGCGACAGGCGCGCCCGCGTTCGAGTACGAGATTCGTCAGATCCTCATCGATGAAATGGCTCCCCTGGCTGATGACGTCTGGGTGGACAACATCGGCAACGTCATTGCCCTCGTCAAGGGCAAGAGCTCCGATGAGCGTATCATGTGCGCCGCCCACATGGATGAAATCGGCTTCATCGTGCGCCATATCGACAACGACGGCTTCATCCGCATCCTGCCGCTCGGCGGCTTTGATCCCAAGACCCTCACCGCCCAGCGCGTGGTGGTGCACGGCAAGAAGGACCTTCCCGGCTGCATGGGCGTGAAGCCCATCCACGTGATGACCCCCGACGAGCGCACCAAGATGCCCGCCGTTACGGATTTCGTGGTGGACCTGGGCATGACCAAGGAGGAAGTGGAGAAGTGGGTCTCCGTGGGCGATTCCATCACCCGCGTGGGCGACCTCGTGGAGATGGGCGACTGCCTGAACGTGAAGAGCATCGACAACCGCGGCGGCTGCTACCTGCTGGTGGAGGCCGTGCGCCAGCTCAAGAAGGCCGGCATCACCCCCATGTACGACCTCTACGCCGTCTTCACCGTGCAGGAGGAAGTCGGCCTGCGCGGAGCCCAGGCATCCACGCTCGCCATCCAGCCCACCTTCTCCTTTGCGCTGGACACCACCATCGCCTTTGACACCCCCGGCAGCGGCGCGCACGACAAGTGCACCGTGCTCGGCAAGGGCGCGGGCGTGAAGGTGTACGACGGTACCATGATCACGGACAACCGCATGGTCAAGTACATGGTGGCCCTGGCGGAGGAAGGCAAGATTCCCTACCAGCTGGAGCTTCTCTCCGCCGGCGGAACGGATGCCGGCGCCCTGCAGAAGTTCGCCGCGGGCGGCTCCATCTGCGGTGCCCTCTCCATCCCGGTGCGCAACGTGCACCAGAGCATTGAGATGGCCCACAAGACGGACGTGCAGGCCTGTGTGGACCTGCTGGCCGCCAGCCTGGCCAACCTGGACCGCTGGGATTGGTCCTGGGAGCAGAAGGAGCGCAAGCTCTCCGCCAAGAAGGCAGCTGCCAAGAAGCCCGCAGCCGCCAAGAAAACGGCTCCCGCCAAGAAGGCTGCCCCCAAGCGCAAGAAGTAAGTTTCTTCTACATATCACCCAAAGGGCCACCCGGTATCGCCGGGTGGCCCTTTATGTAGTGCAAGCAACGCGAACTGCGCACCGAAGGAAAAAGGAGCGTGATAAGACACCGGAGTGCAAATCCTCCTACTTTCTGCGGCGGCGGGCGCAAAGCCCGGCCAGCGCAAACAGGGTGAGCGTGCCTGTGGCGGGTTCCGGTACACCGCGCATCGCGCTCAGGTACACAGCGTTCTGGTTGTAGGTCAGCCAGTACGTGCCTTCGTCCAAGTTGCTGAAATACAAATTGGCATCAACCGCGTCCGTGTAGGTATTCGCGCCCAGATACAGCCTCTCCACATCGGTAAACAGCATGTAGTCCTCCTCTCCCAGTTGGGACAGGTCGTTCTCGGAAAGCAGCATGTTGCCCGCCAAGTGGATGTCGCTTCCCATGGTGATGCCTTTGCCCTGCGTGGCGGCAACGTCCAGCATCGCCAGCCCGTTGAGCCACAGGTTGGCGTTCAGCGTGGCTCCCTGCAGGCCCACCAGCTTGCCGGTGACAAACAGGTCGCCCTCGGCCTGCTCGGTCATTTCCTCTCCCCGGTACACGCTCACGGTGCGGTTGGCACCGATGGTCAGGTTCGTGAGGGTGAGCGCCTCCTTCTTGTTCAGGAAGGTAATGTCACCGCCCGCGGCCTCCACGGTGCCGAAAGACGAGTTGGCGGCGTTCACCTCCGTGATGGATGCCCCCGTGTTAACCAGGTTCACGTTCACCATGCGGTTGCCAAGGCTTTTCTCTTCTGCGGCAGACATGGTGATGGTGGCATCGGAGATGGTGAAGGCCTGGTTGCCCATGGTGTAGGAGGAATCCTTCATACCCTGTTGAATCGCCAGGCCGGCGGTTTTCTCCTTGTTCGCCGTAATCTTCATCACCCCGCCGTAGTTCAGCGCGGATTGGTCCTCAATATCGATTCGGGCGTTTGCCTTCATCCCGATGCTGCCCGTGGCATTCAGCACGGTGCCGTTGGCCAGTTTGATGCTGCCGCCCTCCGCTGCCACTTCTGCAGCAGCCAGGTTTAGGCCGTCCACGGTCAACGCGGTATCGCCCTGCTTGACCAGTTTCTGCAGCTGAAGCGTTGCTTCCGGGCCATCACCGCGGAGGGTGCTGTTCACGGTGCCTGCGTACAGGGAATCCTCCTGCGCCGCGCAAGATATGGTGGTGCTTGCAGTCGTGAGCTGCACAATGCGGCCGGTGTCTGTCCCCCATTTCATCTCCGCGGCGTCCTTCACCAGCGTTTCTCGGTGTGCATTGTATGCTTCCCGGAGTGCTGCGGGCGTATTGATGGAGGTGATTTCAAGCAGTTTCCATGTGTAACCGGATGCCTCCCAGGCAATCTTGCATTCACGGTCGGCGTACATGTGGATATCCACCTGATTCTCGTCCAGTTGCAAAAACACCTGTTCAATGCGGTATTGTCCGTCCTGGTTGTCGGCGATATACACGGATTCCAGCTCGTTGTTGCTATTGAGCGTGAATCCATAGCAGGTGATTTCATGCCCCATGTCCGTTCCGCTGCGCAGGGAAAGGGTGGCTATCTGGCCGTCCACCGCTTGCACCAGGTTGCCTTGGTCATCCGTTTGCAACCCGAAAGCCGCAATGAACTGCTCTGCTGCCGTTGTCATGCTGCGGTATGTTTCCGTGCCTTTCCCGTCCGGCAACGGAACATAGAAGTTTTTGTTGGTGCAGGTTGTTTGTCCGTAATAGTATTCTGTGTAAAAACCGGCCTTGCCCGCAGCGTCTTCCCGGAAAGCAAATTCATCGAGCTTTCCGCCCAGATACCAGTCAAAGCCGGAGTCGAACGAGCCGCCGGACGGTTTGGCGTACTGGTAGAAAAGCATGTCAATCTGCAGGGATTGCGTGCCGCCCAGTTCCTCCAGCTGCGTGGGGGAATAGGTGTAGCCGTCCGGCGCACCGCCCTGCTTCAGCGCGAACTTGTAGTGATCCTGCCAATATTGCAGCACGTTGGAATCTGCATTGTACCAGCAGCCGTTCTCGTCTCCCACCAATTGTGCAAAGGCCTCCGGGGACAAGCCCTTGCTTGCATCCACCTTGTCTGCCAGCTGGCCCAGGAAATTGTAGGTGTCCCCGGATTCGTGGTACAACCTCTCCACAACGTCCTTGTGTTCCTCCCAATATTCCCCTCTCCAGAAGTAGGCGCCTTTGCCGTTGTCGTAAAACGCGGAGGAGGCTGCCGGTATGTCCACGTTCACGCCGGGTGCCACATAGGTGAGGGCTGAATAGGTTTCGCCGGTGTCCGCGGCGGCCGGCACTGCCAGCAGGGTGGTGAGAATGCCGATGACGGAGAGAGAGGATGGTTTCATCCAGTCCACTATACACGATTCTCCCGCAAATGCACTCTCAAAATGCGTCTTTCCCGCTCCATTTCGCGGGACGCGGATGTGCGCGCTTGGCCGGAGTTGTTATTCCAGGCGGGCGCGGAGGTTTCGGGAGTAGTTTTTGAGAGGGATGTCGTATCCGGCTTGGGAGCGGGCGCGGAGTTGGGAGAGGGATTCACCCGGGCGTGTTTTGAGGCAGTTGTTCTTGTAGAGGACTTCCAGGATGCGGGCGTTGAAGACGGGTAGCAGGAGGCCGTGCTTGGGGAGGTCCTGTATGCGGTGGCGCATGAGGTTGACGTAGATGGTGGAGCAGTTGGCGGTGACGGTGTTGTAGACTCTGCCGGTTTTGTTGTTGGTTTCTGCAATGGCCAGGAGGTTGATGAACATGCGCATGGTTTCCTCCGGGGTGATGTTGAGGGGGTAGAGCGAGAGGTCCTCGTGCCGGTAGTTGGTGCGCAGGGCAAAGATGTCTTCCTCTGTGCCGATGAGGTGAGCCAGACCGTAGCATTTGTAGATGCCGCCCAGGGCATTTTGCGCCGCGCCCTGCGGCAGGCGGGTTTCTGCGGAGAAGACAAGGTGGCGCCCGTCTGCAAAGGCGAAGCTCACCATGGTGTGGCAGATTTCCCGGTGCCCGTCCCAGCGGCATTCCGCGTAGTCTGCGCCCACCAGGGTGGAGAGGTCGTAGGTGCGGGTTTCGTAGCGGGGCTGGAAATCATCTTCCGTGGTGTAGGAGAAGTTTCGCAGGCTGCGCACGGTGAGGATATCGCCATCCAGCGAACATTCCGGCAGGTGGCGCCAGGGCTGTTGCCAGGGGCCCTGGGGGTTGGGCAGCAGCTGGTACATGAGCAGGGAGAGCAGGAAGAACACCCACAGCCAGGTGCGCAGCAGGCGCTCTTTGCGGCGGTAGGCAATCAACACGGCTACGGCCGCCAGCACCACGGCGGGTATGATGCATACGGGTTGGAACACCAGCAGCCCCACCGCCCAGAGCACGCCGAGCGCCAGCACGGAATCGCCGATGAAGCGTCCCGCACGGGTGAGGATGCGCAGCGTGGCGGCCATTCGTCAGAATTTGATGATGAGGGGCATTCTCGGCTTGCCGCCGGGCTCCAGGGCGCGCACATCCGCCGCGTTCACCCAGCCGCGGATACCGGTGAAGGTCTCCACGTAGCTCCACTCCGCGCGCGTGGCCAGCAGGTGCACCGGGGTGGAGGCGGGCAGGGTGACCACCGCCGCGCCCTCTGCATCCGCCGAGCTGCGCGCCGTGGTGGAGTTGATGACGTATGCCACATCCGCCGGGGGCAGGGCGGAGATGTGCGGCGTTTCCCGCGTGGAGTAGTACACCCAATCCGCCAGGCAGAGCAGGCTCAGCAGCGCGGAAACGGCGGTGCATGCGTGCAGCCAGGGCTTGTGCGGCTCACGGCGGCGGTACACGAGCAGGGCAATGCAGAACGCCAGCACCGCCGTGCAGACGATGGTGGCCACCCAGAGCTGGCTGACGTTCAGGTAGGTGAAGGCATCATCCGCCGCGCCACCGGCGGGCAGGATGGCGCCCTCCTTGCGCTGGATGAACTCCAGGTTGGCGCGGGCCTCGGCGAAACCGGGGTCGATTTGCAGGGCCTTGGCGTACTGGTAGGCGGCCTCCCCGCTGTGCTTGAGGCGGTACTCGCAGTTGCCGATGTTGTAGGGGATGGCGGGTGTCTCCGGGGATTCGGCGTCGTAGGATTTGAGCGTCTCGATAGCCTTGCTGAACTGCCCGGCCTCATAGGCGTTCGCGGCATCGTCTCCCGCCGCCATGCTCACGGGCAGCAGGGCCGCCAGCAACAGGGCGGCGGTGGTGCCGATGCCCGCCAGCGCCTTGCGGATGGCGTGCAGCATGCGCGCGCGGTCGCCCGCGGTCAGCTCGGTGTGGGCATCGGGCCGGAAGGCCTCCACATCTCGGCGGTTGAGGATATCCTGCAGCTCCGGCGTGATGTCCTTGGCATCGAAGTGGGATTCAATGTACGCGCCCGCACCCTTGAGGAAGGCGAGGGCATCCGGCGTCTTGGAAAGGGCATCCAGCTCCTTGGCGAGGGCGCGCTGACCCGCCCCGGCGGCCAGGCGGCGCGTGACGGCGCGGTAGCCCATGAGACAGAAGAGCGCGATGGCGGGCAGGTAGAGCAGCAGCCACAGCCAGCGCGGCAGTTTCAGGATGCCCGCGTACTCGTCCGTGGGGATGAATCCGTAGATGTCCACCATCTCCGCCACGGGCACGGTGCCGGCGGGCGGGGGCTCCGCAGCGGCTGCGGATTGGATTCCGGTGCCGCTGGATTCCGTCTCTCGCCAGGGAAGCGCGATGGGTGAGGACTGCGCCTGGCGGTACTCCAGGGACTGCGGGTCAAAGTAGCTGAAATGGAAGGCGGGGATGCCGCTCACCTCCACGGTGGGGCGTATGAGCTGGGTGAAGACCACGCCCTTGGGCTGGCCATCGGAGCCCACGATGAGCTTGCGGGTGGCGGGCACCAGTTTCCAGCTTTCCGCATCCTCCGGCACGGGGGTGGAGATGGTGTCCAGGTTGCCGGAGCCGAGCACGGTGATTTCCACCTCCGCGGCCTCGTTCATGGCCAGGTCTTCCGCCTTGGTGGCGGTGGTCATGCGGTATTGTCCCACGGCCTTGGCGTAGTCCGGCGGGGTACCGGGGGGCAGGGGCAGGGCGCTGGTGCTGAAGACGGGGAGTTTCACCTCCACCTGTGAAGTGGAGAAGAAGCCGCGGTTGAGCACCACGGGCACGCTGCCGGTGATATCCGAGTTGCCCTCACGGAAAGGCGTGTAGCTGCCGATGCAATCTTCGGTGAGCCAGTTCTTGCCCTTGGCGTACGCGGTGGAGTTGGGGAAAAGGGCGTTGTGCACCACGGCGGCCACGCCCTCCACCGGGGCGTGGAAGCTGCCCGCGCGCACGCCCACGGAGTTGAACTGCGGCGGCACGGGCAGCGCGCAGCCGCCGGGCAGCAGGAACTTCATGGCCACCTTCACCTCCTGGTCCACGTAACCGTCTCCCTCCACATAGGGGTGCCAGAGCACGCCGTGCTGGAACGGCTCGTTCTGCCAGATAATCTTGCTGGTGGAGGCCACGGGGAGCGCGGGCACGCTCACCTTCACCTTGCGGCCGTCCTTGTACTCCACCTCCAAGTCCTTCACCTCAATGGAGCCGGGGGCATCCGGGGTGACAACGATGGGGTATACCTCCGCGTTGCGGCGCTGCGGGTCCGTGGGGTTGGGCCCGCTCTGCGGCTGCTGCAGCTCCACCTGCGCGTGCTGCACGGCCGGTTTGCGCTTCACGAGAAAGAGGTCTCCCTGGATATCCGGATCAATGAGGTAGAGCACCACCTTTTCCCCCGGCAGGGCCACGCCGGTGGACCACAGGGGCTCTATTTCTGCCATGAGCCGCCCCACGCAGAGCGCGAGCATGCCGATGATGAGTGTTGCAATGTGTCTGTACATGTGGAAAGGTGCTGGTTAGTAGTCCTTGCGGGGCTTGCGGACGGTATCTGCGGGAGCGTGCGGAATGGGGGAACCCTTTTCTTCGTCCAGGTGCATGCGCAGCACATCTGCGGCGGATTGCTGGGCCTTTTCCTCCTCCGACATGGAGACGGGCTTGCGCTGCTGCTCCTGCTGCCGGTCCTTTTGGTCCGGCTTATTCTGCTTATCTTGGTCCTGCTTGTCCTTGGAATCCTGATTCTGCTGCTGGTCCTGTTGGCCCTGTTGCTGCTTATCCTTGTCCTGCTGCTTCTGGTCCTGTTGGTCCTTTTGGTCCTGCTTGTCCTTGGAATCCTGATTTTGCTTCTGGTCCTGTTGGTCCTGTTGCTGCTTATCCTTGTCCTGCTGCTTCTGGTCCTGTTGGTCCTTTTGGTCCTGCTTGTCCTTGGAATCCTGATTTTTCTGCTGGTCCTTGTTCTGCTGCTTCTGGTCCTTTTGGTCCTGTTGGTCCTGCTGATTCTGCTGGTCCTGTTGTTGTTGCTGCTGCTGCTGTTGTTTCAGGCGTTCAATCTCCTCCTCCAGGTCCTTGATGAGCTGTTTGATTTTCTCGATATTCCTAGTGGCGGCGGAGAGGGAAGGGTCTATTTTGAGTGCGCTCTCGTAGGGGAGGATATCCTGCTTGAGCTCCTCCACAATCTTTTCCAGCTCCTCAATGGAGGGCTGCTTGGGTCCCTGCTGCGCGGCGGGGGCGGCATCGTCGTCCTCCTCCGGGTCGGTGGAGGTTTGCTGCGCGCCCGTTGCATCCTCACCCTCACCGTAGAGCTTTCGGAGCTTGCCGATGGTGGCGTTGCTGCCTACATTGCCGATTTGGTAGAAAGCGGCGGCCTGTATCTGCGGGTCCTCATCCAGCAGGACGGAGGAAAAGGCCTCCCTGGCCTTGGCATCGTCATTGCCCTCCAGCGCCAGCCCGGTGGTGTACGTCAGCACGGAGCTGGCATCCGGCACGGCATGCGCCGCCGGTGCGAGCAGCAGCAGGAGCACCACCGCCGCAGCGCCGCGCTTGGGCAGCCGCCATTCCGTGGCCGCCAGAATGGCCGCCAGCAGCAGCGCCAGCGCCACCCAGGCAAACCAGGGGAAGAGGTCGTTTGGCACCTTGTTGGTGGAAACATTCTCCTCATGCTTGTCAATCTTGCGCACGGCATTTTGGGTGAAGGCGGTGAGGTCCGTGTTGGAATCCAGCACGGCGAAATCACCGCCGGTGGCCTCGGAGAACTTGCGCAGGGCGTTTGCATCCAGCTTGCTGATGACGTGCTTGCCGTCCTCATCCTGCCAAAGGCCGTTTTCCCCCTTGGGGTCCGGGATGGGGCCGCCCACTGCGGTGCCCACGCCCACGGTGATGACCAGGAGCTTGTTCTTGCGGGCCTCCTCCGCCACATCGATGGAGGAGCCCACGGTGTCCTCGCCGTCGCTGAGCAGCACGAGGGCGTTGGTGCCGTCCGGCGCGCTGCGCTTGAAATCCTGCATGGCGCGCTTGAGCACCAGGCCGAAATTGGTGCCGCCGGTGCCGGCCCAGCTGCGGTTCACCTGCTCCAGGGCATCCCGCAGGGCGGTGTGGTCATAGGTGAGCGGCACCACCAGGTCCGCTTCCCCGGAAAAGACGATGAGGCCGATTTTGTCCGCCTTGAGCGTGTCAATCAGCTCGAACGCGGCGGCGCGGGCCTCCTCCAGGCGGGAGGGTTTCACGTCCTCCGTCTCCATGGAGCGTGAGATATCCAGCGCAATGAGAAGGTTGCGGCCGGTGGAGAGGCCACCCGCCTCCCTGTAGCCGTTGATGGGGCGGGCCAGGCCGGCAATGGCGCAGGTGAGTGCCAGGATGCAGAGGGTGGCGGGCAGCACGCTGCGCCACGCCGGGCGGCGCACCACCAGCTCCGCCGCGTGATCGCGGGAAACCAGCTGCATCCACCCCTTGCCCGTCTTGCGGCGGGCGGCGAACACCAGCACCGCCAGCAGGGCCGGCAGGAACAGGAACCAGAGGATGTGCGGGTAAAGGAAGCTCATGGCGGGGTCTTACGGTGCGGGGCGCGGGCGCGCAAAGCAGAGGGCGGTGCCGAGCAGCAGCAGCAGGGCTGCCGCTCCCAGCGGGTACATGAAGAGCTCCTCATCGCTCACGATGGTGCGGCGCTTGGCGTCCGTCTTCTCCAGGTTGTCGATAATCTGGAAAGCCTTTTGCAGCTTGGCACCGCTGCTGGCGCGGTAGTACCTGGCGCCGGTGGAGTGGGCTATTTCCTTGAGGGTCTTCTCATCAAAGGTGTCTACATCTGCGGTGTAGCGGGAGATGCGCTCATCCATGCCGATGGCGATGGTGAAAATCTTGATGCCGAGCTTGGCGGCCTGCTTGGCGGCTTCTATGGGGGTGATGGAGCCCATGTTGCTGGCGCCGTCCGTGACCAGGATGATGATTTTGGACTTGGTTTCCGCGCGCTCGTTGAGGCGCGTGGCGGCGGTGGCAATGGCGGTGCCGATGGCGGTGCCGTCCTCCTGGATGTAGCCGGGGCGCACCTGCCCGCTGAACATGTCCTGCGTGGCCAGGTAGAACTGGTCTATAATGTAGCCCACGATGCCGTGGTCCAGCGTGAGCGGGCAGCAGAGCTTGGCCTTGCCGGCAAAGGCCACCAGGCCGATGCGGTCGTTCGGGCGGCCGCCGATGAATTCCTTCATCACGTACTTGGCGGCGGTGAGGCGGTCCACGCGGCGGTTGGCGGTGCGCCCGCGGTCGTCCTGCACCTTGAAGATCATATCCTGGCTGGCCATGGAGCCGGAGAGGTCGCACACCATCATGATATCAATGCCGCTCACCTTCTGCTCCTGGTACTCGTTGCGCCACTGGGGGCGGGCCAGAGCGAGCAGCAATGAAACCGCACCCAGAACCAGGCATACCGCGCCGATGCGCCCGGCGAGCGTGGAGGGCTTTTTGAGCAGCTTTTCAATGAAGGGTACGCAGGGGTACACCACGCCGGACATGGTGCCGGGGCGCCGCCGCAACAGCAGCAGCGGGATGAGCAGCAGCAGCAGCCACAGCAGGTGCGGCGCGCCGAACATGAACTCCTGCACGGCATCCGCCTTCTGCGCGGCGGCCAGTATGGCGGGGTGGGCGGCTATCATGATGCAGACTCCTTTCCATCCGCCTTTTCCGCGGCCAGGCGTTCCTGTTCCCTGGTGATGCGGCTCACCAGCTCCCTGGCGCGGCCCGTGAGCCCGCGCACCTGGTCCTGCGAGCCGTCCGCGTTTCCGGCGTACTTGTAGCGCACCAGGTCGTCGAAGAGGTCGCGCGTCTCGTTCTGGCAGCTCAGGGGCACGCCGGAGAGGGAATCCATGCGCTGGGTGAACTCCTCGTGCGTTTCGTACAGGGATGAATCATGGGCCTGGCCCTCCAGGAAGGTGCGCAGGATGAGGGAGACGCGCAGGCTGCACTCGCGGATGGCGGGCATGTCGTCCTCCACGCGGGAGAGGGCGGCGAGCGCCACCTGCTCATGCGTGGGCGGGGGCGTGGCTTGTGCGGCGCGGCGCTTGCGGATGATGTGTACCACCAGCCAGGCAACGAGCCCCAGCACCACCAGTGCGGCAATGCCGCCCCACAGCAGGTACTGCATGAAAACAGCCTGTGCAAAGCCGTCCGCCGGAATGTCCGGCTCCAGCTGGGGGATTTTATCCAGAATGTTCGGTGCGGGGTTCATCTTAATGCACAATCAGGCGGCTGCGGCGTGAGAAAAGGCTGCGCAGGGGCGGTATGAAGTCCTGCGTGGTGGTGAGGTCCAGCATATCCACCCCCAGTTGGTTGAAAACGTTCTTCCATTTGACGCGCTGGGCCTGCACGGCCTGGGCGTGGGCTTCCCGCACGGCGCGGTTGCCCAAATCCGCCTCCAGCAGGTTGCCGCTCTCCGGGTCTCGCAGGTACACGCGGCCGGCATCCGGCAGGGAGAGCTCCAGCGGGTCGTTGATGCGCACGGGCACCAGCTCGTGCTTGAAGTTGAGCTTGCCGGCGGCGCGCTTGTCCGCCTCGTTGAAGAAATCGCTCATCAGGAAAACCATGGCATGCTTGCGCTGGGTGCGCAAAATCTCGTTGGCAATGTCGTCCATGGTGTCGTCCTTTCCTCCGGCGGGGGCGGAGAGGATTTCCCGCACAATGCGCTGGCACTGCTTCATGCCCTTGGCGGGCGGCAGGTAGAAGTGGGGCTGCGTGCCGAAGAGCAGCAGGCCCACCTTGTCGCTGTTGAGCGCGGCGCTGTGGGCCAGCACGGCGGCAATGCGCGCGGCGTACTCGCGCTTGGTGTCCGCCACGCCCCGGCTGGCGTAGGTCATGGAGCCGCTGGTGTCCACTGCCAGCAGGAGCACCTGCTCGCGCTCCTCGTGGAAGGTGCGCACATAGGGCACGCCCGTGCGCGCGGTGACCTTCCAGTCGATGAAGCGGGGGTCGTCTCCGGGGATGTACTCGCGGAAGTCGTCGAAGTCCAGGCCCTGGCCGCGGAAGCCGGAGCGGTACTGCCCGGCGAGGGTGGCGGTGGTGAGCCTGCGCGCCTGCAATTCAATGCGGCGCACCTTCTGCATGATTTCCTGGGTCTTGTCCATGGGCGGCTTCTTCTCCTGTCCAAACGCGGCGGCGGCTTACGGCACGGGCACCTTGGAGAGGATGCTGTCTATCACGTTGTCGCTGGTCTTGTTGGCGGCCTCCGCCTCATAGGAGAGCAGGATGCGGTGGCGCAGGATATCATGCGCCAGGTCCTTGATATCCTGCGGGGTCACGTAGCCGCGGCCGCGGGTGAAGGCAAGGGCCTTGCCGGCCAGGGCCAGGTTGATGGTGGCGCGGGGTGAGCCGCCGGCGCGCACCATGCCCTCCAGGCGGGAATCGATGCGCTCCGGGCTGCGCGTGGCGCGCACCAGGTCCACAATGTAGCGTTGCACGGCGGGGTCGATGAAAATTTGGTTCATCAGCTCGCGGGATTCGTTGATTTCCTGCACGCTCACCACGGCGGAGGTGGTGGGGGCGGCATGCGTGCTGCTCATCATCTCCAGCACCTTCAATTCCTCGTCGCTGCTGGGGTAGTCCACCATCACCTTGAAGAGGAAGCGGTCCAGCTGGGCTTCCGGGAGCTGGTAGGTGCCCTCCTGCTCAATGGGGTTCTGCGTGGCCAGCACCAGGAACGGGTCCGGCAGGGGGTAGGTGGTCTCGCCCAGCGTTACCTGCCGCTCCTGCATGGCCTCCAGCAGGGCGCTCTGCACCTTGGCGGGCGCGCGGTTGATTTCATCCGCCAGGATCAGGTTGGCGAACACCGGGCCCTTCTTGGCGGAGAACTGGCGGGTGTCCGGGTTGTAGATCATCGTGCCCAGCAGGTCCGCCGGCAGCAAATCCGGCGTGAACTGAATGCGGGAGAACGCCGCCTGCATGGTGCCCGCCAGGGCTTTCACGGAAAGCGTCTTGGCCAGGCCGGGAACACCCTCCAGCAGCACGTGCCCCTTGCAGAGCAGGCTCAGAATCAAGCGGTTCACCAGCTCCTGCTGGCCCACCACCACCTTGGCCATTTCTTGTTTCACGGCGCTCACCCAGCCGGATTTCCGGGCGATCATCTCATTGAATTCCTGTGTATTCATAACGGTGCTTATGCGGGGGATATTACCATTCTCCCGCAATTTTTCAAGGAAATGACGCGGCATGCACGGGTTTTGTTCAAAAAAATCCACCCGTTCGGCGCGTGATGGACTGTGGTGGCGGAATCAGCAGTAGAAATCCTCCTCTGAAAAGACGCGGTTTTGGGATTTCTTGGCGCGCAGGAGCTGCTTGCAGCGGATTTTCAGGTCGTTGTCGAAGGTGAAGCAGAAGGTGCGCTTGTGTGTGAGCATGTATTCAATGAGCTTGGGGTCCGCGTACGAGTCATCCGCATCCTTGGCGGAGCTGATGCGCATCTCCGGTGTCTGGAAACGGGCTTCCCCCAGCTGGTCCATCATCAGCTCAATGCGGTTGCGGGCAAGCCGGGCATCCCTCGCCTTGTCCGGGTTGCCGCTCTTGAGGTGGCGCATCACCTCCTCGTACACCGCGCCATGCACCACAATGCGCCAGTCGCGCTTTTCCGCATTGTGCTGCAGGTAACCGAACCAGCTGCGGATGATATCATCCGGGCACATGAGCACATTGGTATCCAGCAGAAGGGTGGCGTGGCCGGGTATGTTGCGCCACACCGGCTTGTCGCACGCGGCCTGGTGCGTGTTGAAGGGCGTGCGGTTCGCCCTTTGGCGCTCCTGCCGCTGCCGCCCGGTGTTGCGGGCGGGTATGTTGCGCCTCCGGGGGCCTTTGCTGCGCCGCAGCTCTCCCATGGTGTAGATGTGGACAAAAAGGGCGAAAACGCCTACAAATATCCAGACAGCGGGCTTGCCGGCGGAGAGCTTGAGGATTTTCGCGTAGTGCAACCCCAGCGATATGGCCACAAACGCCACCGTCAACCGCGTGACGTGGTACAGGAATATCAGGAGGTTGCGATCTGTGCGGCGCATCGTCTCCCGAGTCTAGCATGCCGGACCGGGTTTAGCAAGGAAAAGGATTTTCTGCACCATATGTGACCACATGTGTCCCAAAGATTGAGTTTGTCTTTTTCTACCCGTTGATAGGCAATCATTAGGGGAAACGACCAAATTTGAAGCCCCCACCTTTGAATTTTGTCAGTAAAGGCGGCCAGAGACGTGCACCCGGAGACGTCATCCACCCCGCAGAGCGGGGTTCGGTACGGAGACGTTTGGATGGTGGTTACCCCCAGCGCTCCCGCGCTGGGCTAACTTTGAGCCGCCATTGGAATGGCTCCACATATAGCGCGCCCTTTGGGCGCGTTCCTACGTAAAATGCCCCGCCTTGCAGGGCATGCGCTGGCGCGTGTTTGAACCATCCTTTCATATGGCAGGGCTCATCACTGTTGCTGTTATGCTTTTGCACCCCGCCTTGGCGGGGTGCTTTCCTTTTTAGAGTCAATCATAATTCGCATTTTTTTTGAAAAAAAATCGCGCACGCTTGCGTGTGCGTATGCTCGCGTGGGGGGGCGACAACCGCATCCGCCCTGGGGAGATTTCATCTCCCCAGACCCCTA
>JAZUGI010000130.1:0-3503 GCA_045641125.1 Akkermansia sp. | reverse complement strand
CGTCCGGCGGATGCCGGACGGGCCTGGGTGTAAAGCCTGAATAAAGTCGTTTATTCGGTGGGCATGCCCTGCTGCTGCATCTGCTGGAGCATTTCCGGCGTGAGCTGGATGGGCATGGAGGGCTCCGGTCCCTTCTGGATATCGGTCACCTCCAGGGTGAAGACGAGCGTCTCGTTGGGGCCGATGGGGCCGCGGCCCTCCGGGCCGTAGGCGAGCTTGCCGGGGATGGCGATTTCCCACTTGGCGCCGATGGGCATGAGCTTGAGCGCCTCGCTGAAGCCGGGCACCACGCCGTCCAGGGGCATCTCCACGGGTTCCTCGCTGGAGTCGAACTCGGTGCCGTCCGTGTGGGTGCCGCGGTACTTCACCATGGCCACGGCGTATTCACCGTGCTCCTTGGCATCGTACTTCTTGCCCTCTCCCTTGGTGATGACGCGGTACATGAGGCCGGAATCGGTCTTCACCACGCCGTCCTTCTTGGCGAACTCGGCCATGAAAGCCTCTCCCTTCTTGCCGTTCTCCTCGCCCACCTTGGCCGTGCGCTCCTGCAGGGTCTTCTGGAACGCCATCATGGCGGTGCGCAGGTCGTCTTCGGAAAGCGTGGGCTTCTTGCCCTCAATGCCCTCCTTGAACGCCTGCAGCAGGGTGGCGTCGTCAAAGTCCGCAACCTCAATGCCGGGGGCGGCAGCGGAGAACTCCTGCGCGGTCTTGTAGCCCACGATGTAGGAGAGGGCCTTCTTCACCTGCTCCGGGGAGACGGAGGGAGCGGCCGGCTGCGCGGCGGGAGCGGCGGGAGCCGCCGGGGCTGCGGGTGTATCTTGAGCGGTGGCTGTGGCCATGGCGGCCAGCCCTGCCAGTATCATTGTGTACTTTGTTTTCATAATATGGGAAGGGGGGTATTTAGAAGCTGTCCTCGGTGGAAATGGCGGGTTTGTTGTTGGCGGGAGCGGCTCCCGGCTTGGGTGTCTCCAGGATGGTGTCGCTGTCCGGAGAGGTTTGGCCGCCCTCGTCCTTCTGGGCGTTGGCGTCCTGGTTGAGCGGCTCGCGGGTTTCCGGGTCCACCTCCACACCGTTGATGAACATGCGTTTCACCATCTTGCCGGTGCGGGAGTCGTAATGCTGCATCACTTGGGTGCTCTGCATGTTGGCGCCGTTGCCGCCGCCAAAGGAAATCTGGATGCTGCTGCCGCTGTTGGTGCTCAGGGAATTGAGGGCGTTAGCCCCCTGAAGCAGGGCGTTCGCGGCACTGCCAAAGCCCACGAAGTCGTCCTCGTCATCCATCTGCGGGCCCATGGGCGGCGGCACGGTCTGGCGGCGGCCGCCGCTGCCCAGCGGCGCGGCGCTGGTGGGTACGGAGGCATCCGCCTGGGGATTGGCGGGCTGTGCGGGAGCCTGGGGCTGTCCTTCCGGCTGCTGTTCTGCAGGCTGCTCGGGTGTGGCGGGGGCATCCTGCCCGCTACAGGCAATGCGGCTGCAGGCGCGCACGGGGTCGTTCCCGCCGTTGCCGAGCATGTAGAGGTGCACCATCTTGAGCACGGCCTCCTCGCCCTGCTTCATCTGCAGGATTTTATCCGCCACATCGGCAGGCTGGCCGGGGATGTCCTTGCTCAGCTCCACCGTGAAGCGCGTGCCGGCCTCCAGGCGTCCGTCGCCGTAGCGCACATACTTCTTGTAGGCCAGGTTCTCGATGACCTCGAACACGGCCACCTTCGTAGTGACCGGCTGGTCCTGGTCCAGGGATTGCGTGGTGATGTCGCGCACATCGCGCAGGGCGGCGCGCACGGTGTTGGCGGCCAGCAGGTCGCAGTTGCCGGCAGGGGCGGCCACTGTGGGAGTGGGTGCGGTAATATCCGCCAGAGCCGCCGGTGCGGCGGCCATGGCTACCATAGCGGGGATGATAAGATATGTTTTCATTGCTGAATGACAGACGGTGTCATCTGTCCATCTGTTCAAAATACTATCACGCGTCCCCGCATTTTGCGATACGGAAATGCGGCACGCGGCGCGAACCGCCGCCCTGCGCGGGGCTTTTCTTTGTCATGATGCCGCGCATGCCCCAATGCGTGCTTGTGCCCGTGCCTGTTCGGCCTAGAATACATGACAATGATACGCTTCACCATCCTGGGTGTGCCCGTGAGCATTCACCCCTCTCTCTGGATAACGCTGGCCCTGCTGGGCGGCGGCTTGCACATTTCCCAAATGGGGGATTTGCTGGGGGTGGCGCTGTTTGTGGTGGCAGGCTTCATATGCCTCTTGGCGCACGAGATGGGGCACGCTCTCACCGGCCGCGCCTTGGGTGGCGGCCACCCGGAGGTCCACCTTGCCTGGCTTGGCGGTGACTGCTCCAACATGGATGCCCGCCTCACCCGCACGCAGGGCATCATCATGACGGCTGCGGGCCCGCTCTCCTCCCTGGCGGTGGGTGTGCTCGGCACGCTGCTGCTCGGTCTGTACATTGGCAACGTGCCGCTGGGCGGGCAGCTTGCGCTCAACTTCATTTGGGGGGTGATTCCCACGGAGGCGCTGGTGGGATACCCCGCCATGGCCATCTTCTTCTTTGTCTATGTGATAGAGATTGCCTTCTGGTGGACGGTGCTCAACCTCCTGCCCGTCTTCCCGCTGGACGGTGGGCAGATCATGCACGGGCTCATGCGCTCGCCGCGCCTCATGCACACCGTCAGTCTCGTCATCGCCGTCATCCTCACCCTCTTCTTCCTGGTTCTCGGTGTCTGGCTCATGGGCATCCTCATGGGAGCCCTCGCCTATTTCAATTTCCGCATGCGCCAGCAGTGCCCGTATTGAATCCGCGTGCGCTGACAACACATGTGTCCCAAAGAATTTTGGGAACCTATGAATTCGGTTGGTGGGGTGGATGATACGCAAGGCGAATCTTGGTGCTTCAGAGACTTGCAACCGGATGGCGGAGCCGCCCCGCCGTGCGTCACGCTGAGGCGTGACGAGGCGGGGTTCCCCGGCGGAGACACTTGTACGCTCGTTATCCCACGGGTTTACACCCGTGGCTCTAGAGAAAGGAAAGCACCCCGCTCAAGGCGGGGTACAAAGCACGCTCGCATGGCTGCAACAGCAATGGACCGCGCCATATGAAAGGATGCTTCAAACACGCGCCAGCGCATGCCCCGCAAGGCGGGGCATTATGTAGGAACGCGCCCAAAGGGCGCGCTATATGTGGAGCCATTCCGATGGCGACTCAAAGTTAGCCCAGGCCGGGAGGCCTGGGGGTAACCACCGGCCTAACGTCTCTACACCGAACCCCGCTCTGCGGGGTGGATGACGTCTCCGGTTGCACATCTCTGGCCGCCTTTACTGACAAAATTCAAAGGAGGGGGCATCAAATTTGGGCGTTTTTCCTAATGATTGCCTATCAACGCGTAGAAAAAGACAAACTCAATCTTTGGGACACATGTGGTAAACCCGTGGGATAACTCCAATTCTCTTGCAATGGGTGCGAATGTTTGCTAGGATGGTGACATGATGAAGAAATC
>JAZUGI010000129.1:0-4410 GCA_045641125.1 Akkermansia sp. | reverse complement strand
TGTGCTGGTGCTTGGTGCCGGTGCAAGATAGCCAGCGGCGAACGTGGCAATGATGCTGGCGGGGCTCTCAATACCGGACGGCACCGGATTGCCGGTCGTCCACTCAATGAGGGCGCAAAGCAACTGCACGAAAGCTACGGCAGCGGTGGCAGCAGTAACCTTGGCCGTTGGTGCGAGATTAGCCAATGGTGAGCACCTGCCCTACGTTGATGCGGTTAGGGTCACTGATTCCGTTATTGGCCGCTACGGTCTCCACGCTCATGCCATAGTGCGCGGCAATGCCCGCCAGCGTGTCGCCGGGGTCAACAATCCACACAAGCGGGCCGGGGATGCTGACAGCGTCCCCTACGTTGATGCGGTTAGGGTCACTGATTCCGTTGAACCGTGCCAGCCGGTCAACCTCCACGCCATAGTGCGCGGCAATGCCCGCCAGCGTGTCGCCGGGGTCAACAATCCACACAAGCCCGCTGGCATAGTCGCCGGTCTGCGCGGGTGCGGTGCCCTGCTGCTCCTGTGCGGGTGCGGGGCTGCTCTGCGTGGTGACGGTGCCACGCGCCATGCCGTCAATGCGTCCCAAGTCCCAATTACCGGGGCACGCCGTGTTGGTCCACTGGTTATGCGGCACGAGGGGCAGGTCTCCATACACTTCCCGAAGCTCTGCCACGAGCTCGGCCACGGTCTCATAGTCGCCGTCCGTAGCTTCGGGACGGCACTCGATGCCCACGGACGTTGCATTTCCGTAGGCGTTGCCAGCGTGCCACGCTGCGTCCGCAGGGGACACAATGCACGCCACGCGCCCTGCTTCGGCCACGTAGTGAGCAGAGCTCTGCCGCCCGTTATCTGCGGTGCTGAGGAAATTGACCACGTCCTCGAAGCGCTGCCCCATATTGCCCCAATGGTGAATGGTGATGGTCTCAATACGGCGGGGCGTGCCAAACACTGCGGCCACGCTCTCGGCGGGCGTGCGGTTCGGGCTCGTGATGTTGGTAATTGCTTCGTAACTCATTGCGCCTGGTCTTTCTTTCTGATGGATAAAACGGGGGAAGTTAGGCGGGCTGCACTACTGCGTGCATGTCCCGGTACGCGGCGCTGCCGGAGATATAGACGCTTGGCCCAACGGACGCCACAAACTGGAAGGGGCGGTTAGCGTCCACGTAGTAAGACACGCTCGTGCTGTAGGTGAGGGCACGCCCTACGCCACCGTGCAACATGCGGATTTGCTGCGCGTCCCCGGCACGAGTCGGCGGCGTGGTGTCTGTGTACTCTCCAAAGAGCGACATTTCCGGGCCCTGCTTGCCGTCCGTACCGGTGCCGTAGGCGTAGGCGGAAAAATGGCAGGTCGCCATGCGCAAGTACGGTGCCGCAGGAACGGTGACGGTGCCCCAAACGGTGTCTGTTGTCGTGGTGACAGAGCCACCGGTTGTGCCACGCACGAGCTCTGTCTCAACCTTGGGGAACGGATGGCCCAAGAACTCGGCCACGCGCTCTGCCATGAGTCCGTGCCCTGCGTTGTTCATGTGCAGGTCATCGGAGATTAGGTGCTGTGCGAGTCCGCTCTTGAAACGGAAGTCCTCGGAAGCGTCGAAGAAAACAACGTTCGGGTAGGCGTCCGCAACTTCCCGCATGGCCTTGCCGTAATCGCGCCATGCAATCTTGGGGGATGCTGCCACACGGCTTTGCTGGTGGATGTAGACATGCACAGATTCGGGGCTTGCCGCCTGTAGCTGGTCCATCCAATTTCTGAGGTTGTTCTTGTACGTGCTGAGAGCTACGCCCTGCCCTAGGTCGTTGGCTCCCACCATGTGCGTAATCAGGTGCGGCTTTAGCAGCTTGATTGCGGCAATCTTGGCCGTGTTCACATAGTTAGCGGACGACGTGCCGCCTACGGCACCGTTATAGACCTGCACGCCGTTTGGCTGGCGTGCGGTGACGCTCTCAAGGTCTCGCACGGCGTCATGCAGAATGTCCCGGTCACAAAGCCATGTGGCAATGCGTCCTACCCAAGAGAAACCAAAGTTGGTTGTGTTGCCACCGTTGGCGGTGGAGGATCCCAGATTTACCCACATTGCCGGGGCGTTGTCCTGATTCCGCAGGGCGTCCCCCCACACTTTCAAGGGCCCGTGGAAACTGTCCGCAATGTGCTGCTCGGTGAACTCGTCGAAAGCTTCCCGCACGGGGCTTGCCGGTACGTCAAGCTGCGCCACAACCGCAGCGGGGCCCTCGTTGCTCACGAGCTCGTGCACATGCTTGGCGGTGGCGCTGTCGGCGTTGAGCAGCAGGGCCCGCACGGCGTCGTCCTGTAGCTTCATGCCAGAGCCAAAGCCCGCTGCTGATTCCAGTGCAGCCAATCGGCCGGCTGCGGCTGCGTCTACTTTCTCAAGGTCTTTTACGGTGTCGTCAATGTCTGCGTCGATCTCCCGCAGTGCGAGATTCACGCGGTACGGCACGTCTGGCGTGACAGAGCCCGGAATCTCTGAATAGCCCCGGTATGGCGTGGTCATTGTTACTGCTCTCCATTCGATATTTCGGCGTCAATCGGTTGTCTCGTGGTGACGGTCATTAGCCCGTCACTAGGTCGGAAGCTCACCGATTGGACAAGGTGCAGCTCTGCGCTGCCCGTAGGCAGTTGCACGCTGACGGTGTGACCGGGGCGCAACCAATAGGCAGCAGCCGCGGTAAGTGTGATTGACCGGCCACGAGTCGAAAGATTCTTTAGCCTGGTCGTTGCTGCGGCGTCCGCAGCGGCTTGCCCTACGGGGCGGGGCACTTCCTCGAAGTACGCTTTGAATCCCACGGCGTCAACGGAAAACGGGCCGGTAGTGAGCACGGCACGCCCGTAGACAATGTGCTCATTGTTGGCGGCATCATTCCAGCGGTAGCGCAAGCAAACGGCGTTGTACCACTCTTCACGGTCAAGGCTTGAGGATGCGTCCACTATGGTGCCGTTTTCGCCAACCTTGAGCTCGTGCATAACGGTGCCGGTGCGCTCGGCGCGTGTGCCTACGCGCCACGTCCTAAACTCGTCGCACCAAACACGCTTGCCGGTGCGGGCTGCGCAATCGTCCATAATCGACCAATAGTCGTCTCCAATTTGCACCTCCACTTCCGCAAGCTCGGCTCTGCCGGTGCCGTTGGGAAACTCGCTCGAAAACTTCACGGGCTCGGGGTGCTCTGCGTAGTCGGCCATCCACTGCACGGCTTCATTGATGCCGCCACGTTCCATGCCAGCCCACCAAAGCACTCTGTAGTCCTGTGCCCGGTACTCGTCGCTGCCAGCGTCTAAGTTGAGAGTGTCCGCAGGGCGGTTGACGGGGCGTGAGCGCAAGGCTAGGTCTGCCACCTTGTGCACGTCCTCGGTGCCGTCGGGATAGATGTACCCAAGGTCAAGCTCAATGCGGGCATTGAATCGCGGGTCTAGGCGCTCAAGGTTTCCTGCGTCCGGTATAGAGCACTCAAGCTTGGCCTGTGCGTACGGGGCCCAATCTTCGGAAAACGTGAGCTCAAGAGAGCCCTCTTCAACGTCGAGCTCGAACGGTTCACCGGTACGGGGAACTGCCCGCGCCACCGCCACATGCTCAAGCGGGCCCGTGATTAGCTCGGCCACTTCCTGCGCATAGGGCATCATGTATGCGTCCCCGCCGCTCACTGCTTGGTCTCCTCGGCAATGGTGAGGTCGTGGAACGTGTCAAAGCCCGTTGCCACGTCGTCAAAGCTGGCGTAGCTCTGTGCCAGAGCGTCGAAAGTCCACGGGCTGCGCCCAAGCACGTTGCCTACGGGGAAAGCAACCTCTACAAAGTCGATGCCAAGCTTCCACTGTTCTTCCTCGGGCTCTGCTGTGATGCTCACGCTCTCGCTCTGGAAATACATATCCAAGCCCGCGTGCTCGCTCTGCCGGTACATGAGGGTCTGCCCGCGCTCTAGCACGTCCACGAGGTCTTGCGCTTCGGCGTATGTCTCACACACGGCTTCGAGAGAGCCGGTGCGCGGCGTCATGCGGGCTGCTGCCACAAGCGGGGTGCTGCGTCCGATAACCTCGTGGAACTTTGAACGGCTGCGCCTGGTCGCGTTGTAGGCGGTAACGGATTGCGCCACCACTGAGAATTGCGGCACGCTTGGCACGAGGAACCGGGGCAGCTTGGCAGCGGACATATCCACCCACACTTGAGCCGGGGCGCTTGGCTTTAGCACACGGTAGAGCACACGGTCATGCAAGGCGGGCTCGTAGTCCGTGAGGATGCGTGAGCCGGTGCCGTCAAGGTCTCCGGCACGTAAGCGCACGGGGCGCGTGCCGTTCACGTCAGAGCGCAAGATTCCCTGCACGCCCACAACCGTTGAGAGCTTGAGCTCAACGCTGCCGGTGCGCGGGTCTGCGGTTGCTTCAATGTCTGCCATTAGATGACGCTCGTTCCC
>JAZUGI010000128.1:0-12766 GCA_045641125.1 Akkermansia sp. | reverse complement strand
TACTCCTTCTTCTGGAACGAGTACTGCTCCCTGTTCCTGGAGGCCGTGAAGAACGACCTGCGCGAGGGCGAGCCTGCCGTGAAGAACGCCACCCTGTTCACCATGGACACCGTGCTGCGCCACTACCTGGCACTGCTCGCGCCCATCATGCCGCACATTGCGGAAGAGCTTTGGGCCAGCCTGGGCTTCGCCGCGCGGGAGAACGGCCTGCCCCTCATGAGCACGCCCCTGCCCTGTGCAGACACCCTGCTCTCCGGGCTGGACGACACCGCCGTCTCCAAGGCTTCCGCCCTGGCCGCCGCCCTCTACGAGACCGCCAACCGCGCACGAAACCTCAAGGCGGAATACGACCTCTCCACCAACAAGAAGGTGCGCTTCATCATCAAACCCGCCGCCATTGCCCCGGACATGGACCTGTGCGCCCGCCTGGCCCTGCTGGCAGGTGCCCAATCCGCCACGGTGGATACCGCCTACGAGGCCCCCAAGGGCACGCCCACGGCGCTCACGCCGCTCGGCGAGCTGTTCCTGCCGCTGGAAGGCCTGGTGGACGTGGAGGCGGAGCGTGCCCGCCTGGGCAAGGAGATTGAGAAAATCACCAAGGAAATCCAGAAGAGCAATGCCAAGCTCGGCAACGCCTCCTTTGTGGACCGCGCCCCCGCTGCGGTCGTGGAGCAGGAACGTGCCCGCCTGGCAGACTGGGAGACCAAGAAATCCCAGCTCGAAGCCATGCTCTCCTCTCTCAACTAACCACCATCACACACACCTATCACCATGAGCGACGAATTCATGGGCAATCTGCCGGAAAGCGAGAGCAAGGCCCTCTCTCTCTGTGGCATTACCACAACCAGGCAGCTGGCCAACATTCCACCCCAAGACCTGCTCAAGGAATTGCAGCAGGCCCACTCCTTCTTCCCGAACGATATCCCTGAAGAACTGCTCAGCGAGGAGCGCCTTGCCGAGATTTGCGAGGGAGCCAACCACCACGTCATCGGTTTTCCCGAGACGAGCGAAGAAGAAGGTGCCCGTTTGGCTTCCAACCGCATTTCTGAGAACATCCGGGTGTTCGGCTCCCAAGAGGAGTCCAAGGACGACGACTTTGTCGTGGGACACGTCCCGGTCATCACAGGCATTCCTGATGCCGCAGAAGAGCAAACCGAGCCGGTCTCCAGCTTTGGACATGCAGAAACGGAACAGGGCAAGAGCATGCGATTCAGCACGATTCGCTGCGGACATCCCATAGCCATTTACATGGGTTCTATCGCCACGCTCCTCCTGATTCCCGCATTTTTCCTGATTGTGGGCATCGTTGTCGAGGTAATGGGCAAAGGGCTTTCCCATACACAGTTGAATATTGCCCTGGCAATTGTGATTGCGATTCTGGTCTTCTACTTCATCATGAACTCCTTTGCCCGCTGCACGGTTTGCCACATCAACATCTTCTCCCTGCGCGCCTATCCGCGCAACAAGTACGCCTTCCGCATTCCCCTGCTCGGCTACACCTTCTCCACCGCACTGCGCATTCTCTTCACCATGAAGTTCACCTGCCCGGCCTGTGGAACCAAGCTCAAGCTCAGCGGGCACAATCCCCACCACCGCCGCCATGGTGCGGGACACGATCTCTACAAATCCCGTCACCACCATCATTAAAGTTACCCGCAGCATGCGCGCACTTGCTCTCACAGCCCTGCTCTGTTCTTTCTCTGCGGCTCCCACACCTGCACAGGAAGCGGCCGTGCCGCACGCGCCCGCCGCAGAGCCGGAGAGCCATCATGATTTGGCTCGCGCTTTGACGGAATACCTCTCCCGCGTGGAGGTCTGCCTGCGCGGCTGCACAGATGCCGCATCCGTTTCCGCCAGCATGCCCCGCCTGCGCGAGCTCGCGGCGGAGGCGCGCCGTATGGAGCAACTGCAGCAACAGCTCCCGGAACCCACCGTGCAGGACTACATGGCCTCCCAGGAACTCGCCCTTCAGTTCCTGCCCCTCTGGAAGGCCATCAGGGCACACATCGACCGCCTGGAAAAGGACGGGCTCATGACGGATGAGCTGCGCCAACTGCTCCAGCGCGGCGTTGAATAAGGTCTTTTTTTACACTTGGTTGGATTTTTCTGCCACCACAAGATATAGTACCCCCAGTCCAAACCACCCACCAGATGATTTGAACGGTGCTGGATTGGCTCCAAAATATCCATGAAAGGCTGAATTTTTAAGCTTGCAAAAGGTCAGCAAAACCTTAATATCGTCATCCGACGAAAGCTTTTTTATGAAAAATTCAGTATCCGCCAACAACAACCTGACATCCGACGAGGTACAAAATCTTGCGGACTTTGTGCTGTTCTCCCAGCGCAGCTGCATCCTGAACCTCTCCCCCGAGCTGACGCGCGGCAAGGTTTCCTACCCCCAATTCTTCCTGCTCACCTACCTTGCCGAGGAAGACTGCCTTTCCATGAGCAGCATCGCCCGCATGATGGGGCACTCCACCGCTGCCGCCACCGGCATGGTGGACAAGCTGCAGACGCTCGGCCACCTGAAGCGTTACACCGCCGCGGCAGACCGCCGCAAGATTATGGTGCGCATCACGGACCAGGGGCGCGAGCTTGTGGCGCAGATGCGCAACAACATCGCCAAGGAGCTCTCCCAGCTCATGGCGCAGGAGGACCGCGCGGAAAAGATGGCGGCGGCGCACCGCTCCATTGCACGCCGTGCAGCCAAGCCCCAAAACTAACCCCGCCTTTCACAGACATGAGCCAGTATTCCCCTGATTACCTCGCCGGGCTCAACGCCATCCCCGGCAACTTTGCACGTTTCATCACCCGCATCCCCGGCGTGGCCACCACCACGGACCGCGCCGCCGTGATTGCCGCCCTCACCCCCACCCACGAGCAGGTGCTTGCGGAGGTGGGCGTGGACCCCAAGATGATGCGCCGCGCCCAGCAGGTGCACGGCAACAAGGTGGCGCTCGTGGGCGATATCGGCTGCTCCTATCCCGTGGAGGGGGTGGACGGCCTCTTCTGCGGCAAGAAGGCAGACTGTTGCCTGGGCATCTATGTGGCGGACTGCGCGGCCGTGTGGCTGTACGACACCGTGACGGGCAGCCGCGGCCTGGTGCACTCCGGCAAGCTGGGCACCCAGCAGAACATCGTGGGCGAGGCCCTGGCCGCCATGCGCAAAATTCTCGGCGTGCAGCCCATCAACTGCCTGGCTGTCATCTCCCCCTGCATCCGCCCGCCCCACTACGAGGTGGACATCGTCTCCCGCATCAAGGAGGAGCTCACGGAAGCCGGACTCCTGCCGGAAAACATCACAGACAGCGGGCTGGACACCGCAGCAGACTTGGACACCTTCTACTCCTACCGCATGGAGAAGGGCAACACCGGGCGCATGCTGGCCATGTTCGGCCGCATCCCGGATTCCCAACCGCAAGCCTGATGCAGGATGCCAAGCAAAGCTTGCGCCGCTCCATGCTGCAAACGCTGCAGGCAGCGGCTGCAAACGATCCCACAGGGCGGCGTTCTGCCGCCCTGCGCCGTCTGCTGGCACCCCTGCTGGATACGCCGCAGCCATTGGCGGTGGCCATCTACGCCGCACTGCCGCACGAGGTGGACCTGCTGCCCCTGCTCAAAACATACCCGCAGCACCGCTTCTGCTTTCCACGCTGCGGCACCGGCCACCGCATGGATTTCCACCGCGTAACGGATACCACCACCCAGCTGGCTCCCGCCGCGCTCGGCATCTTGGCCCCGGCGGCGGATTTGCCCGTCATCCCGCCTCACGAGCTGGATATTGTGGTGGTGCCGGGTCTGGCATTCACGGAAGCGGGCGCGCGCCTGGGCTACGGCGGCGGCTACTACGACCGTTTCCTGCCGCTCTGCACGCACGCCAAAATGCTCGCCGCTGCCTTTGCGGAGCAGATGCTCCCGCAGGTCCCCACGGACGAACACGATATCACCATCCCGCACATCATCCACCTTTGATTCCCCATATCCCGCTATGAAAACCCTGCTCATCTGGTCCGCCATCCTCTTTCTTGCCGCCTGGGGCGCTCTCTGCACGCAAATGCCGCCGGAGGAGGCGCTGCGCTATGCGTGGGTGGTCATCCCGCTGGTGCTGTGCATCCAGCCGCTGCTGTACTACATCTGGGCACCGCTGGTGGAACGCTGCTCCACCGTGGCCTTCTGCGGGCGAGATGCCGCAGAGGATCCCGCCCCCGCCGAGGGGGAGAAGGGGGTGAAGCTCATCACCGTCTCACTGGCCCCCGGGGAAAGCATGCTGGTGCGCGACGAGGCGTACACCGGCGGCTACACGGAGTTCGAGGACAGCCGGCTGGAGAAGAGCACCAAGTGGCTCCTCTCCTGGAAATACTGGTACCTCTGCCGGACCCGCGGCCTGAGCATGCTCACCCGCTTCACCAACCCGGAGGACAGCACGCGCACACACGAAATCACCATCACCTCCAACGACCCCGACGAGTACTTTTCCGCCTTCACGTTGGAACCGGGGCAGCGCTACTACATCACCCCATCCGATTTGGTGGCCATCTCCGGCGGGGTGCAACTGGGCTCCCGCTGGCGGCTCTGGCTGCCCGCCTGGTGCATGGGGCAGGTGCGCGCCTACGTGCTCAGCGGCTGCGGCACCGTGGTGGTGCGCGCCGTGGGCGGCATGACCGCCGGCTCCCTGAAACCGGGAGAAGTGACTGTCCGCAAGCTCCACAGCCTCATCTACGCCTCACAGGGCGTGCAGCTGCAAGTGCGCCGCACGGAAACCCTCATCCCCTACCTCACCGGCAGGGCCACGCTCTTCGACCTCCGCCTCCAGGGCAGCGGCAACTTCTGCATCCGCAATGTTACAGACCGTCCGCTGGGGCTCGGCCTGGGCAGGTTCCTGGGATTCTAATGCAGGCCCCTGCCCGGCCGGGCGCTTGTCCTTGCGGAATGGGCGCGGGCTCTCCTACCCCCTGCAGCACCTGCGGTGCAGGCAGCGGCGGAAGAGCAGGCGGTCCAGGCTCAACTTGCCGGGGCCGGTGAGCATGAGCACCACAAAGCTGAGCAGGTAGACGAGCACTAGCTCGGTCATCTCTGCGCTGGTACCCTCCCGTTGCGTGAAGGCTATCACGCAGAAGTTGATGGCCAGCACCAGTGCCGCCGGGCGCGTAAGGAAGCCGAGCATCACCGCTATGCTGCACACAAACTCCGCAAACACGCACAGGGAGAGCGACATGGTGGAGCCGATGCCGATGGGATCCACCCACCCGGAGGCTCCCCCATTGAAAAGCATCAGCAGCTTGGGATAGCCGTGCGCTAGCATCATGCCGCCCAGACCGATTCGAAACACCAGCAGGCCTATGTGGCGCGCGCATTTGCAGAAGCATGCGGGACGCCCGGCCGCCGGACACATTGACATGGGTTCTGATTGTTCCATGCGGGCTGTGACGCCGCTTCCGCGCCGCCCGTTCACAAACGGATAGGAACAAGGGTGCCGCCTACACCTTGATGCGGTTGGTGCGGCGGGAATTCGGATCCGTGATGAGGGTCCACGCCTTTTGCAGACCGGAGGATTCAAAGTAGTCCAGCTTGCGCAGCTCCTCCATCTTGTCGTTCACCAGGTTCTGGAGCCGAGCCCACTCCTCCAGCTGGGCATCCGTGCCCTTGGTGGGAATGGGCAGCAGGGTGAAGGTGCGGGAGAGCTTGTTGGCCACCTGCGCGGCGGTTTTCTCATCCGTCACCTGGTCCAGCAGCTCCACCGCCTCGTTCAACGCGGCAAACTCCTTCTTGAAGTTGTACTCCCAGTCCACCTTCTTGTTGGCGTTGCGCTTTTCCTCGCGCGCCTGCTTCTTGGCCTCGCGCTTCTCCTCGCGCGTCATGCCGTCGTAGCCGTCTGCCGACGCAGGCATGGGCAGGTACGCAACCGCAGCCGCCAGCAACACAGGATAGAGCAATCCTCTCATGCCCCGTATGCTACCATCCCCGCCCCGCCCTGTCAACCATTCCCGGCATGAACCATGTGCGTTTTTTCAAATTACCAATCCCCAATGAATACCTTGACACGCGGGGCCGGCGGGGGTATCCTTGCCGCGTGAAGAATTGGAAGCGCATGTTGACGGCGGCACTGGTGCTGGGGCTCTGCCCGGTAGCCCAGGCGGTTCAAGTGATTATGACTGGCGGCGTGGCCCTGCGTTCTTGGGAGAACAACCGCGGCCCGCTCGCGCACGACAACTGGTGGGCCAACTTTGTGCGCGCCTCCACCATTCAGATGGAAATCACCCGCAGCAAGGACCCCAACGCCAAGATTGTCTGGCTGGTCTACCGCCCCGCCTACGTGACCCGCGGCGCGGAGAACAAGACGGACTACGTTTCCCGCATCCGCGAAACGGCGGCAAAATACCGCACCAAGCTCGTGTTTTTCGACACGATGGACCAGATGTACAAGGCCATCAACACCGCCCCCAAGGGAAAAGACCGCATCACCCACTTCTACTACTTCGGCCACTCCAATCCCAACGCTTTCATGCTGGACTACAGCAACTACATTGTGGCGGCTTCCACGGTGTGGATGCATGAGGACGACCTGGCCAAGCGCATCAAGCCCGGCGTGTTCGCTCCCGATGCGGAATGCTGGAGCTACGGCTGCTACACCGGCCGCAGCATGAGCCAGAAGTGGAAGCAGGCCACCGGCGCCAGCATGTGGGGCAACCTGGAATCCACCCGATACCAACCCGTGGGCGACGGCAAGCTCCCCCAGGGTGTCGGCAAGTGGGTGAAGTGACGTTTTTTCACTTTTTCTCGTACAAAACCGCTTTGGGCGTGCTCCTGCTCACCGCCCTCAACACTTGGAACGCCCACCGGATTTGGTAATCCCGCACGCGATTTTTCCCTTTCCCCAATCCTAAAAAAGCCCCGCACCTTGTATGGTGCGGGGCTTTTGTACAAAGGATTTGAGCCGCATCAGGAGTAGGCGGACTCCACCTTCTGGGCCACTTCGCCGTCGTGGTAGCCATAGTCCACCTCGTAGATGACCTTGAAGTTCTCCAGGGCTTTCTCCTTGTTGCCGGATTCCTCGTAAAGCAGGCCGATGTTGTAGAGGATTTCCTTCTTGGTCTCGTCCATGGCCACAAGCTCGCCGTTGGCCTCCTCCAGCTGGCGGATGGCCATATCCAGCATGTTCTTGGAGTGGTAGCACTTGCCGAGCATGAGCATGGCCTTGATACGCAGGTTGGGGTTGTTGCGGGCGCGCTGCAGCGCGGGAATGGCCTCGCTGTAGCGGTCTGCATCAAAGAGGGCCTGGCCGTACTTGAACTGCAGCTGCGCATCCGCCGGGTTGGCATCCACGCGGGCCTTGGCGTCTGCCACCACGGCTTCCGCCACCACCTTCTTGCGCTCTGCGAGCTGGGCCTTGGCCTCCTCGTTGTCGGGATCGGCGGCCAGCACCTGCTCCAGCTGGGCAATCTCTGCGGTCATGGCCTTCTGGTGCATCTCCACGGCGTGGTCGTTGAGCGCCACGTCGGACTGGCCGCTCAGCTCAAACGCGTAGGCGTAGAAAGAATAGGCGTTGCCGTAATCCTCCATCTGCTCGTACACGGAGGCTATTTCCTTCACCACACGCAGGTCTGCATTGTTGGCGGCGTACTCGTTGGAGAGGGCGGCCAGCTTGGCCTCCAGCTCGGCGCGGGTCATACCCATCTTGTCCTGGCTTTCCAGCTCGTTGGTGGCGTTCTGGTCCTTCATCTTGGTGCGGAAATCGCCGGAGCCTTCCCAGTTGCCCTGCTTCATGGAAGCGCGGGCGGCGCAGTCCTTTTCACCGCGCACGGCAATGGGATCCGCGCGGTCGAATTCCAGGATGCGGCGGTAGGCATCCGCAGCCTCCGCAAACTTCTCGTTGCTGATGTAGTGGTTGGCAAGCAGGTGCAGGTGCTTCTTGGGCTTGGGCTGCCCCTGGCAGATGGTTTCCAGGGCAAAGGATGCCAAATCCGGCAGGCCGGCCTCGTTCGCCGCTGAAAACAGGGCCTCGTTCGCCGGTATCGAGTACGGGTCGTTCTCCAGAATGTCCTCCACATTGCCCAGCGTGGTCTCCGGGTCCTTGCGGGAGGTGGTCATGTGGAAGCCGCCGAAGAGCGAGGTCTTGCGGGCACCGCCTTCCGGGGCGGATTTCACGGCACAGGCGCGCAGGAGCTTGCGGCCCTCCAAAAATCCGGGAACACGCTTCACGAGCGTCTTGAGAATGCTGACGGCGTACTTGTAGTTCTTGGCCTGAACGGCCTGCTGGGCCTTGACCCAGAGGGCAGACTGATCGGGCGCAAGCTGGTTGGCTTGGGTGAGAGTAATCATGATATAAGGATGTTCCGTGCGAGCGCGTGCGCGCACCTCTCCCCAAGGAATACCATAACGCGCGCGGGATTTCAATCTTGTTTTTTGGCAAAACCGTGTCAAAATGCCCTTGCCATGAGAACGGATGCCCTGCTGAGCCGCTTCGGATACTGCTCCCGCAAAGACGCCCCCGCCTGGATCAAGGCCGGGCGCGTCACGTTGGATGGTGCCCCGGTCACCGCCGCCAAGCAGAACGCCGATCCCGCGCGCGTGCTGGTGGACGGCAAGCCCGTGCCCTTCCCCAACGGCCTGTACGCCGCCTTCCACAAGCCGCTGGGCTGCACCTGCAGCCACAAGGAAGACGGCGCGCTCATCTACGACCTGCTGCCGCCGGAATGGCTGCGCCGCAACCCTTCCGTGAACACCGTGGGCAGGCTGGACAAGGAAACCTCCGGGCTCATCCTGATAACAGACGACGGTGCGTTCGAGCACGCCATGACCAGCCCGCGCCGCCATGTGCCCAAGGTGTACGCCCTCACCACATCCGCCCCCATTCCGGAGGAAGCGGTGGCGCTCTTTGCCTCCGGCACGCTCATGCTCAACGGGGAGACCACCCCCTGCAAACCCGCGGAACTGTGCATCACCGCGGCCTGCGGGGCACGCCTCACCCTGCATGAAGGACGCTACCACCAGGTGCGCCGCATGCTCGCCGCCGTGGGAGCCCCCGTGCTCACCCTGCAGCGCACGGAAATCGGCCCGCTGCGGCTGGATGACCTGCACCTGCAACCCGGCGAGTGGTGCGCGTTCAACCCGGACCTCTTCACCCCGCAGGCATGAGCGACCGCACGGACAGCCCCTTCGACATGCCCATCGCCGTCACGCCGGAATTCCGCGTGCTGTATGAGGACGAGGGCGTACTGGCCGTGGAAAAGGCCGCGCCCCTGCTCACCCATCCCACCGGGGCCAAGAACGAGCCCACCCTCTGGCACGGCGTGCGGGAACTGCTGGCCTACGAGCTCGCCACCGGCGGGCAGGTCTCCTTCATCACCCGCCTGGACCGCGAAACCAGCGGAATCGCCCTGGTGGCCAAGACAGCAGAGGCCGCCAAGGAGCTCGGCAAGGCCATGATGGCCCGCCGCCTCCACAAGGAATACCTGGCTGTGGTACAGGGCTGCCCGGAATGGGAGAACGCCTGCTGCGCGGAACCCATCCTGCGCATGGAGGACGTGGCCCCCACGCGCATCCATGTGCGCCAGTGCTGCCACCCGGCGGGCAAGCCCTGCCGCACGGAATTCGAGGTAGTGCAGCGCTGCGGCGCACGCTCCCTGGTGCGCTGCATCCCGCACACCGGGCGCATGCACCAGATTCGCGTGCACCTGGCCTTCCTGGGCCACCCCATTGCGGGAGACAAAATCTACGGCGGGGATGAATCCTGCTACCTGGATTTCATGGAGCACGGCTGGACCCCGCAACTGGCACAGCGGCTGGTGATTCCGCGCCACGCCCTGCACGCCGCAAGGCTCACCTTTCCATGGTTGGGCCGGGAGCTCACCGTGGAATCACCCCTGCCCGCAGATTTGGCCGCCCTGCTGCATTGATTTCCCCCGGAACCCGGAAAAACCGCCGCGCCATCTCGTCCGCCGCGCCGAAGGCGTACACATAGCGCGTGCGCAGCAGGGAGCAATCACGGTGCCCCATCTCCAGCTGAAGCTCGTGAAAATTCCGGAAATACGCCGCATGGTAGGTGGCAAAGGTATGCCGGCACACATCCTGCCGCCACGGGTTGGCACCCGCACACCACCCCGCCGCTTTCCGCAGCGCACGCCAGCGGTGCTGCCAGTGGCGCGGAATTTTCCGGTTGATATCCGCATTCTCCAGGCAACGCAAAGGAACCACGCGGCCGCCACCGGTCTTGCTGGCCTTGGGGCGCACCACCACACACCTGTTCTGCCAATCGATATCCCTTTCCGGGTCAATGCGGCTCACCTCCGCGGGGCGTATGCCGCAGTAGAGCATCAGGTGGAGCGAGAGCCGCATATCACGGTGCTCCGGCTGCTGCACGGCGGTCTCCAGGCGCCGCACCTCCGCCATGGTGAGCGGGTGTATGGGCCGCTCTTCCACCTCCGGCACCTCCACGCGGGAAACCGGGTTGGAGTCGCACCACTCGTGCCGAATCGCCGTGGCAAACACCCCGCTCATCACCGCCCGCGCCTTCCGGAACTGTGAGGCGCTATTGCCGAACGCCGTTTCCAAAAAGCGGCGGCAGTCCTTCGCCATGATGCTGCGCATACGCCGCCCCGCCAGCCCGGGATTCATCCGCATCAAACGCCGGCAGAAATAGCGCGTATCTACAATGGTGCGCGCCCGCAGCCCCTTGCGCTTGCCATCTTCCAATGCCGTGGACACCGCCTTGGAGAAGGATACCGTTTTCTCCCGCAACTGCATCTGCGCCGCACCCAGCGTGATACAGGCCCGCGCCCTCTTCACCCGCCCGCGCCCGCTCTGCAGCGCATCCTTGGCCACCAGGGCCGCCTCCAGCACATCCACCCCCGTCTTCCGCAGCACTTCCAGTGCCGCCCGTTCCGTTTCATTTATATCTGTTCTCATGGCATTCGCTTTCACAATGGGTATGAGATGCACGCCAAGCCTTGTCAATTCAAATGTTGTTGTTTTGCCAGGGACAGCTTCAAAAGAGGATTTCCCCGGTATATGCAAGCGCGCCGGAGCTTGCTGTTGCAACTTCTTTTTTTTGTGCAAAAATGGCTTGACTACCCATTGTGAAAGCGTACACTAAATGCATGCCGGGTGCACGGAAAACGCGGCACCCGGATTTTCGCCCGGCAGGGCGCGATAGACAAAAGAGTAAGTT
Source organism: Akkermansia sp. (assembly GCA_045641125.1). Lineage (GTDB taxonomy): Bacteria > Verrucomicrobiota > Verrucomicrobiia > Verrucomicrobiales > Akkermansiaceae > Akkermansia. The sequence continues at coordinate 1,599 of JAZUGI010000128.1, read as the reverse complement.
CTAGACCGACTCACACACACGCAGGGGGGGACGTTCCGTTCCCTCCTGTGTTATGTTTGGGGGGCATCCTACTGCGGGCCCTCGATAAGCACCTCCCTGGCGCGGGTGGCACCTTGCGGCGGGGAAATAACGCCGCGCTCCTCCATGAGGTCCATAATCTTGGCGGCGCGGCCGTAGCCGATGCTGAAACGGCGCTGCAGCATGGAGGTGGAGGCCTTGCGCTCGGTGACCACCAGAGTCACGCAGCGGGCGTAGAGCTCGTCCTCGCTGTCGCCGGCGGGGCCTGCGCCAACATTGCCGAAACGGCCGGGGCCATCGCTCGCGGCAGAGTTCTCCGCGTTGTTCATCTCTGCGCTCACGGCCTGGTCGAAGTTCTGCTTGGCGTGGGAGGCGCAGAAGGCGATGATGTTGGCAATCTCCGCGTCGGAGACAAAGGCTCCCTGCGCGCGGGTGAGCTTGGTGATGCCGCCCGGCGGCAGGAACAGGCAGTCGCCCTGGCCGAGCAAGTTCTCCGCGCCGGGGGTGTCCAGTATCACTCGGCTGTCCAGGTTGCTTGCCACGCGGAAGGCGATTCGGCTGGGGATGTTCGCCTTGATAAGCCCGGTTACCACATTGGCGCGCGGGGTTTGCGTGGCCGCCACCAGGTGGATGCCCGCCGCGCGCGCTTTCTGGGTGAGACGGGCGATGTATGCCTCCAAATCCTCCTTCACCACCTGCATCAAGTCGGCAAGCTCATCAATGATGATGACGATGTAGGGCAGCTTGGAGGGGATGGGCTCGGATTCCTCGTCGAAGAGCTCCAGCTCTTGCTGCTCGTCAATCTCGCCGCCGGGGCTCTCGTTTGAAGCCAGGATTTCATCCGCCAGCTCCTCGCCGAGCTTGCGGGCCTCCTCCGGGTCCTCCTGGCGGGAATCCTCCTCCTCGGCGCGCGTGGGGTCGTTGGAGATGTCGCGCGAGTTGAAATCCTCGAAGTTTCTCACGCCGATTCGGCTGAAGAGGCGGTAGCGGTGCTCCATCTCGTTGACCGCCCAGCGGAGCGCGCCGATGACGCGAGCGGGGTTGGTGACCACGGGGCATGCCAAATGCGGCAGCTTGCGGTAGGGCTGCATTTCCACCACCTTGGGATCCACCAGCACTAGGCGCAGCTCATCCGGGCGGAACTTGTAGAGCATGGAGAGTATCATGCTGTTGATGCACACGGACTTGCCGGAACCGGTGGTGCCGGCCACCAGCGTGTGCGGCATGGCCGCGAGGTCGCCAATCACCGTGTTGCCGTACACATCCTTGCCCAGGGCCACGGGGATGCGGAGCTTCGGGTTGCGGAAGGCGGGGGATTCCAGCAGCTCGCGCAGGTACACCGGCGACTTGGTGCGGTTGGCCAGCTCAATGCCCACGGTGTTCTTGCCGGGCACGGGTGCCAGAATGTTCACGGAGGCGCTGCTGGTGGCGAGCATGAGGTCGCGCTGCAGTTTGTCGAACTGCCCCACGCGCATGCCGCTGGGCGGGTAGAACTCGTAGCGGGTGATGCTGGGGCCGCGCGTGATGGGACCTGGTTGCACCTCGATGTTGAAGGTGGCAAAGGTTTCGATGAGACGTGCC
>JAZUGI010000127.1:0-2598 GCA_045641125.1 Akkermansia sp. | reverse complement strand
TGGCTTTAGTGCAGGTCGGTTGCTTTTGCCCTGTTTGTCACTGCTTTGTGCTCTGTCTCTGAGGGCTGGAATCTAAGCGGCTGGAAGGGGAACGGCTGGCACTGGGAGGGGCGGGGAGGGCAGGGGCTTGCCTTGATGCTCCAACTGTTTAGGTTGGAGACTCAAGACAAGCGTGAACCGGCACCGGTGTAGGTATGGTGTGTGGGATTTGTACGCTAGGAACTTTGTTCCCGGAGAGTTAGTTAGTCACTCTCGACGGCGGCATGTGTCCTAATGTCTGGCAGCGTGTGGGCTGCTGTAAGTGCTGGCGTCTCTTCGATTCGGGGCTCGCGCTACCCGTGAACACTCTGCATTAGGACTCGACAAAGGAACCGGCTTTGACCCGGTAATAAGCCACCCGATTTGAACGGTACTCGGCTTAGCGTCTTTGGTTCCCGCCGCTCTCGCGGCGTCCGCTACTCTGTCGGATTAGTACGCAGGGTTGCCGTCCTGCGCGTTGTCTAGCGTTTATGCAGTGGCGTTGCTAGACTCTGCTATGTAGTTGTTTTGAACAAACTTCACAATAGCGCGGGCCTGTGGCGGGCCCGCGCTATTTCTTTGTCTTGGGCGTGTCATTGTGCGATTCCCACAAGCCGGCACCGCGCCTGGTCTGTAGGTTCCCCACAACTCACATGGCGCTAGGCAGCTTGAGTGCTCCCCTGCGCTGCGCGGTGCTTGCCACTGCCAGAGCGTGCACGCACGCCAGTAGGCACGTTATTTCCTGCCCCTTGCCACGCATAAAGAGACGGCTTCCGCCAGACTCGCGCCACGTACTGTTGCGCACGGCGGTGTCCAAGCCGGGGTGCTCTGCGTGTTGCAGCGTGAGCCGGTCGTTGGCCTGTGCAAGCACCGCTGTAGCTGCGGCAACGTCCTTGAGGGTAAGCGCCTTGATGCGTCCCCCTTTGACTTTCGGCATACGCCCTAGAGCCTGTGCCACTGTGATGTTGTCGCCTATGTTGTCGTAGCCAACGGGGGTGCGCGGGTGCACCTGTAGCGCCTGTGCAATGTTCTTGGCCACCCATTGCGTGCCCGCTTTGTGCTCCATTACCTGCACATGCGGTTGCTCCTGGTCGTCAATCCACGCCACCGCTACGGCAGCAGCAGCGCCACCAATTGCCACGTCCCAACCAATTCCCCACGGCACGCCCGCTGGCGGCTCTCCTAGGTGCTCCACGGTCGTTGCGGCCCAATTGGTGAGGTCTAGCGCGGTCACTGTTGAGTCTGGCGGCCATATGCACATGTACTCACGGGCAAACTGCGTAACGGGCATCTTCTCAAAGCGCTTGCGCATCTTCTCAATGGTCGTGAGCCCCGAAGCCAAGCCGGGGTGCACGCGCCACCACACGGCTTCCTCTGCCGGGTCGTCGTAATCGCTGGCGGCAAAGTCCACAATCCCTGTGCTCGTGGGATCTTTGCGCCCCTGCTCCAAGGTCTCCCAAAACATGCCTTGCCGTGCCAGCCCCGGCGTGCCCGATACGATAACCTGCGCGTCGTCTCGGGTATCCATGAGGGGCAGCGCACCGGCTTGCAGGTCGTCGCTCTTCTCAGCGTCGAGCTCTCCCGCTTCGTCGAACCACATAGTGTCCGCAGCGTCTCCACGGAAAGCGCTAGAAACTGGTTTGACTACCCACCATTTAGAGCCGTTGAGCCATTCGATGTACTCGCGCCCCTGCGAGTGATAGAACGTCTTGATGCCGACGTCCTCTTTGGTGAGCCCGCGCTTGGTTAGCTGCGCTTCAATGGTGCGCATCATGTTTGCGAAGAACTGGGAAGCCCTCGTGCCGTCCTGCGCGGTGCTCACCACGCGGTAGCCTGGTCGCTCTGTGCAGCGCCCCAAGAGCACCATTTGAATGGTGGTGGTCTTGGTAGAGCGGCGCGGCACCTCAATGCCTACTTCGTCATAGAGCGGAAGCCCGAAAGTGTTCTTGGCTTCGAGCACGCCCGCCATGTAGATGCCCTGCGGCGTGAGCGGAAGCCCCATAAGCTCTGCGCCCTTGAGCGCTTCGGTTATGTCGGTGCCAGCGGGCACCGGAGAGCTCCACGTTGGCGCTGCGGCAAAGCTCAAGCCCTTGGACTCATACACACGGTCTACGGCAGCGGCAATGGCGGCTTCATAGTCTGCCGGTAAGTCGAGCTCGTGCACTGCTGCGCTCACGCTGCGCCACCGCCAACCCATACGAGCCCGGCGTCTCCGCTCACGGGCACGTCAATGCCAAACTCGTGCAGCAGCTGCGCCGCGCCAACGGTGGCGCAAGCTGTCCACCGGAAGCCACGCAAAGAATGGCAAACGTCTATGAGGTATTGCGCTTGGTTCTGGTTTTCCTGCTCCACACGCACGCAAAGAGAGCGGAAGGGCACGTGGGCTTCCAGCGTCTCCCGCAAAAAACTTTTCGTCTCGTTTTTTTTCACCACACGTCCTCCATTCTTTCTTCCTCGGTTAGCTCTGGAATCTTGAGCGCTTCCCAAAGTTTGTGCATGTACTCGGCCACTTGGTCTCTCGTCTCCCGGCCCACCACCACTGCGCCACCCTTGCTCTCTCCACCTGCTGCGGTCTGTGTC
>JAZUGI010000126.1:0-6648 GCA_045641125.1 Akkermansia sp. | reverse complement strand
CATGGCTGCGTTGCTCTGGTAGTCGCCAAAGCGTGCATCCTGAGCCACGCTCACCGCGGGTACGGTGAATTCAGAGGGCAGGGCATCGCCCAGCACCGCTTTCAGTGCGGTGCCCAGCTGTTCCGTCAGTTCGTTCGGTATCGTCATGTCGCTGCCTTTATACACGCACGCGCGCGATTTTTCAAGCCCTATGTAAGGCAATGCCCGCAATGTTCCACGTGTAACATTACGGCCAGGAAGGGGTTGGCCGCCGGTACCGTCAGTGGTATGAGAGCCGCGTTCCCTGAATGACAGGTGGGTGCGAGGACGAGGATTGTCGGTTGAGTCCGCCTCTGGGACGGAACATATCCCCTCGTACCATTGGCCCCTTAACTAATGATAACAGTCCGGGCTTGATGACCACGCGTCACGAGCACGGCAGCCGTGAATGTTTATACCACACGCGCATGCCGCGCGCAAGGGAATAATGCTTGTTTCCGGCCAAACAGTTTTATGGGTTGGTTTGCTCTTGCCAGATGACGCGGTAGGCGGGGTCCAGGGGGCGGATGGCGGCCGGGTTTTCCCTGGCGAAGTCGAGCAGGCGCGGCAGGAGCTCGCCCGTGGCGAAGGCGTGCAGTTTTTCCCGCACGGGCGGTGTCAGGGCAGGGCAGGATTCATAGCAGCCGATGAGGAGGGTGCCGTCGACATCATGCATGAGGCGAAGCGGCCAGATGCGGCACTCGAAAGGGCGTTCCCCGCGGGGCAGGGTGCAGCCTTTGGTGGTATCCAGCAGCGGGCAGAGGGCCACCTCTTCCGGGTCGTTTGTTTGGAAGGGCAGGGCGATGGTATCCGCGCCGTTGGCATGCTTGGTGAGGGGTACGTTGCGTGCGCGCAGGCGCTGTACGGCCTCCGGTTCCAGGGCGGGTGTTTCCCATGCCGTGCGGCGGTGGAAATTGCAGCAGAGGCGGCAGTGGGCGCAGGATTCCGGTGTGAAGATGCGGGTCAGCATGGCAGGAGGGATATTTTGTTCAGCATGCGCGCGGGATAGTAGGATTCCTTGGCCTGGCGCAGGCCCGGTTGGTCCAAATCTTCCTCACGGTTGATATAGGTGCAGGAAAAGAGGCGTGCCACCTCACGGTTGACGAGGGTGTAGGCATCCCGCCATTCCGGCGCGCACTTTTCGTAGTGGATATCCACCACCTGCGGAGAGATGGCGGAACACACGGCCATGGCGGCAGGTGTGTTGTCCACATAAAGCACGCCGCCGGAAAGCTGCAGGGCCTCGCGCATCTCCAGTGCGTGGCAGATGGCGCGGAATTCGTGCTGCAGGGCAGGGGAGGATTCGCTTGCGGCCAGCCAGCGTTCTGCAATGCCGCGTGCATCCTCCACGTTGTCGGCATTCAGAGGCTTGAGTAACCAGTCCGGATGCAGGCGGGTGAACTTGGAAATGTGGTTGCGCTTCTTGTGGTACGCGGTTCCGGGCAGCTCCGCCAGGTCGGCGCGGTGGTACAGGTAGTCGGAATCGCCGCGCTTCACCACCTCCTGGAAACGGCCGGGGAAGCGCCGCTGCAAAAGTGCGCTCTGCTCCTCCGTGAGCAGGCAGAACTGCAGCGGCTCGCCGCGTTCCGCAGCGTCTTCCACAATGCGCTGCAGGGCAGGGGTGCAATCACCGGCACCCAAGGGAAAGGCATAGCCGTTTAAGCGCGTGTTGTTGCCGTATCGGCGGTACAGGAAACCGGCCTCCACCGCCACCTCTGTGTTGTACTTGGCCTGCAGCAGGTACATGCCGGCAAAGGAGAGATCGCTGTTCATGCCGCCGCATGCCGATACGATGGTGCGGATGTCATCGGCATCCTCCAAGCGCGGCGCTGTAAAGGGCAAAGGCGTTCCCATCTCATGCAGAGTATACGCGCCACGAAGTGCCGGGTCAAGGGCGGAGCGCGCGGCAGCAATAACATGTACGCGGGCAGCTGCCCTTATTCCACCTCCTCGGCGGTGTCGTCAATGTCGAACATGTCGTTGGGATCTTCCGCCACGTCCTCCGCAGTGTCCTCGGTTGTTTCCTCGGCGAGCTCCTCATGGATGGTGCAGATGGAGCGCTTGGCGTTGGGGTCCGCCATGGTTTCGGTGTAGGCGGTGCCGTCGTACTCGCAACCGGAGTGGGCAAGCATGCCGGAGACGCGGCAGAGGCGCACGCCCTCACGCTGCCCCTGCGCGGGTGCGGAGCGGATGTCCTTCATGGCGTATCCGCGCACGGCGGCGCACTGCATGGCACCCACCCAGAGCGGCAGGGCCACCGTGCCGCCGTAGGCACGCTCGGCAATCTTGACGGGGCGGTCGAAGCCCACCCAGACGGCAGCGGTGAGGTTGGAGGTGAATCCGCAGAACCAGGCATTGGTATAGCCGTTGGTGGTGCCGGTCTTGCCGCCGCAGGGGTGCTTGAAGCCCAGGCGCTGCATGCTGCCGGCCGTGCCGCCGGGCTTGGTGATTTGCTGGAGGATGGCAGAGGTGGCGCGCGTGGTGGCGGATGAGAAGACGCGGTGGGAAGAGGCCTTGTTCTGCCAGATGACGCGGCCTGCGGTGTCCGTGATGGATTCGATGATGTACGGCGTGGGGCGCACGCCGCCGTTGGCAAAGGTGGTGTAGGCGGCGGCCACCTCCAGCGGAGAGGCCTCCCAAGTGCCCAGGAAGATGGTGGGGCCGGGCGAGCGCGTGGGGCGCGGGAAGCCCGCCAGCAGGGCGGAGGACACCACGTTCTGCAGGCCGGCACGGTTGCCGGCGCGCACAGACATGGTGTTGCGGCTCTTCAGCAGGCCCCAGGAGGCCGGGTGCATGCCGGTGAACCGGCCGTCCGAATTGCCGGGGCTCCAGTTCTTGCCGCCCTTGATTTCGCCGGGGGAGATGCGGTCGTCCGACAGCATGGAATCCGGGCTGCCGCCCTTGTCGAAGAAAGTGGAGTAGACGATGGGCTTGAAGATGGAACCCACCTGGCGGCGGCTCTGCACGGCGCGGTTGAGGGGAGATTCCGTGCTGTCGCGCCCGCCGATGACGGCGATGAGCGCGCCCGTGGCGTTGTCAACAATCACGCATGCGGCCTGAATGTACTTGGGCTGCATGCGGCCTGCCTGCTCCGGAGTGGCGGCGGCCAGCAATTCCCGGTACTGCGCGCGTGTCTGGTGCGGGTATTTTTTGTTGTTCTCGAACATGCCCACCAGGCGGCGGTCCAGTTCCTTCATCACATCCGTCTGCAAGTCTACATCCAGCGTGGTGCGCACGCGCAGACCGCCGGAAACCACGGCCTCCGATTTGATGCGCTGCTCGGAGGTATCCAGCATTTCCAGGATGTGGTCCACCTCGCTGCGGACGAGATCGAGCGCGTAGTTGTCCGTTCCCAGGGGTTCCGGGCGGTGGGTGGCAATGGGTTCCCGCAAGGCGGTTTCATACTGCTGGCTGGTAATCTTGCCGTGGTCCAGCATGAGCTTGAGCACCTTGTCGCGCTGCACCCGGGCAAAGCGCGGGTTGCGGTAGGGGGAGAACTCGTTCGGGGAGCAGACAATGCCCGCCAGCATGGCGGATTCGCCAATGGTCAAGTCGCGCGGCTGCTTGTCGAAATACCCGTAGGCGGCCTGCTTGAGCCCCAGGAAGGTGTGGCCCCAGAACACGCGGTTGATGTAGCAGAGCAGGATGGTATCCTTGTCGTACATGGATTCTATCCTGCGAGCGAGGGCCATTTCCGTGAGCTTGGCGTTGAAATCGCGCACGCGGTGGTTGTACGTGTTCTTGGCCAGCTGCATGGTGAGGGTGGAGGCGCCCTGTGTGGTGCGGTGGTGCTTGAAGACCTGCATGACGGCGCGGCCGAGACCGCGCAGGGAGATACCGCCGTGGTCGTAGAACGAGCGGTCCTCCTGCAGGATGAGGGCATCAATGAAGTACTGCGGCACCTCTTCATGCAGTTTGGAGATGCTGCGGCGGTTCTCCCCGTGCAGGGTGCCGATTTCATTGCCCTTGCGGTCCAGCACAATGCTGCGCTCCGGCATGCGCTCAATCTGGGTGATGTCGTACCGCCCCGCCTTCATGCCGAAAATGAGCGCCAGGATGCCCAGGAACGCCGCACCCACAAAGGCCCCGCTGATGAGGATGCGCAGCGGCCACAGGATGAGCTTGGGCAGCGCGCGCGTGAAGAACGCGATGATGCGGAAGGGCAGGGAGAACAGGTGCAGGATGGCACCGCCGCAGCCTATCTTCTCATCCCGCGGGCGGGTGTACTCCTCCAGCGTGGCATCCTGCGGGTAGTGGCGGCGGTATTCGCGGTGCGGGTTGGGTGTGCCGAAGGCGTCTTGCGGCGGCAGGTCGCTGCCGTCCTCCTCGTATTCCTCCCGGGTGCGCGCACGCATGGGAACGCGGCGCGGGCGGCTGCTGCGCACGCTGAGCGGCAAGGGCTCCTCCACGGGCTCCTGCGGGTAGGCTGCATCCTGCAGGTCGTCCTCCGGGGTGATATCCTCCTCTGCGCCGCGGGAAGCCCTCACGCGGGGGCGGGGGGCGGCTTGCGGGAGCGCGGAGCGCCCGCCCCTGCGCGGAGCGGGGGTATCTGCCTCAGAGGCTTTGTAGCGGGCGCACATGGCGGGAATTCAGGAATCAGCAGACGCAAATGCGCGGCCGGGGTGGTGCCCCGCCCGCGCGCATGCATGCCCGTGCGGGGGCATTAGTACTTGTAGTCCACGTAGAACTGGAACTGTCCCTTGTCATCAGCAGCGTTGTTGCTTTCAAAGGGAATGGCGTAGTCCACCGCCAGCGGGCCATAGGGCAGGTTGATGCGCAGACCGAAGCCGTAGTCGGCCGCAAACTCCTTGAGCTTGAAGTCGAAGCTGTCCTTGTGCACGAAACCGACATCCACGAACGCGGCGAGGCGGATGGATTCCACCAGGGGCACTGTCACCTCGAACTGCGCGTAGGCGGAAGTGTTGCCGCCCATTGTCTCGTCTCCTGCCAGCGCGGGGTCCACCATACCTACATCGCGGTAGCGGAAACCGCGCAGGTTGTTCGGGCCGCCCAGGTAGCAGCGCTCAAAGACGGGCACCTCCTCATCGCCCTTGACGGCCTTGATGGTCTCTGCGGCCAGGGTGACGCTGAAGATGGAATCCCAGAACGAGTTGTAGAAGTAGGAGGCGTTGGCGCCCATGCCGTATGTCTGCACGGTGCTGCCGGGGCCGCTCCAGAAGCCGCGCAGCTCAAAGTTGCCGCCCTTGCGGGGCGTGACGATGGCATCGCGGGAATCGTACTCGTAGGAGAGCTCGAAGCGGCTGCGGTTGTAGTTGCCGCACTGCTCCTGGAAGAAGATGGGCGTGTTGCCCTGCGGGGTGAGGTTGAAACGCTCAATGCGGTACTCGAAGCGCACGGAGTGCAGGTCCCCGATGCCGCGGCGCAGGGAGAGCGCGTACCCGTAGTTCTTCTGGCGGTAGTAGTCGCTCATGTAGGTGGAATCCGTGTAGTACACCTCATTGCCCAGCTGCAGCTTGCGGTCCAGGAACCACGGCTCCAGCAGGAATATGGAAGCGCTCTTGTATTCCGTACCCAGCTTACCGTTCAGCGTGAGGCGCTGGCCGCCGCCCACGAAGGAGTTGCCCAGCAGGCCGCCCAGGTTGAAGTTGGACTGGGTGATGGTGGTGTAGAGGTACACGTTCTCCACGGAGGAGAAGGCCACGCCGAAGGTGGCGTTGCCGGTCATGGTCTCATGCACGTTGATGTTGATATCACGGTAGCCGCTGTTGCCGGAGTAGCCCTCGGAGACCTCCACGGCATCAAAGTACTTCAGGTTTTCCAGGCGCTTCTTGGCGGTCTCCAGGTCCACGGAGTTGAGGTATTCTCCGGGCTTGAGCGGAAGCTCGCGCAGGATGACGTGCTGCTTGGTCTTGGTGTTGCCGCGCACGTTGATGCGGCCCACCACGTAGCGGCCACCCTCCTTCACATCGTAGCGGATGTTCACCAGGTGCGTGCCGTCCGGCCGCACGCCCACCTCGGTAATGTCCGGGCGCACCTCCGCGTCGGCGTAGCCCTTGGCTCCGTAGTACTTGCGGATCATCTCCACGTCGTCGGACACCTTCTGGAGGGAGTAGATATCCCCGCCAATCATGCTGAGGCCGGGCTCCAGCTGCTGCGGGGTGTAGACGGAAAGCGGGCCGAAGGAGACGTTCTGCACCTCGTAGCGCGGGCCTTCCTCAATCTGCACCTCCATCCTCACCTTCTTGGCTCCGGTGTACCAGGCCGCGGTGCCGCCGGTGTAGCTGTATTTCACGTCCGCAATGCGGGCGCGCAGATAGCCGTAGTTGCGGTAGTGCTTGATGATGGCCTGAAGGTCGTCCTCCACCTTCTCGCGGTCGATACGGCCGGAGGAGGTGATGAGCGTGAACAGGGGGCCGTACTCCTTCGTCTCCAACAGCTGGCGCAGCTGCACCGAGTCGAATGCGCGGTTGCCCTTGAAGCGGATTTCCGCCATGGCCTGGCGCGGGCCCTCGTTGATGTTGAAGATGACGTCCTTGTACGCGCCGTTGGCGGTGGACCTGGTCTGCCAGTTCACCTGGGTGTCCGGGTAGAAGGCCTCCTGGTAGTATTTCACGAGCTCGGCGCGAGCGCGGGCGAGCGATTTGTCGTTGATGATGAGGCCGGAAGCCA
>JAZUGI010000125.1:0-20241 GCA_045641125.1 Akkermansia sp. | reverse complement strand
ATCCAGCGCGGCTCGGATGGCACAGCCCGCGTCCTTGCGGTGGGAGCAGTCCGCAAAGCGGCACTGCGTGGCCAATTCGGCAAGGTCCGCGAACTCCGCGCGCAGCGTGGCGGCATCCGGCCACATGTGGATTTCGCGCATACCGGGATTGTCAATGAGCACGCCGCCGCCCGGCAGGACCACCAGCTCGCGCGCCACGGTGGTGTGGCGGCCCCTGCCGGTAACGGCGTTCACATGGCCGGTCTCCAGCCACTCGTCGCCCAGGAGCGAGTTCACCAGCGTGCTCTTGCCCACGCCGGAAGAGCCGACGATGGTGATGGTGCGCCCCTTGGGCACGCGGCGCAGGTACTGCGGGTAGCCTTTCTTCCAGCGGGCCACGATGGGGTATACCTCGCTGCAGAGCGGCTCCACCTGGGCGCAGAGGGCCTTCACCCCGTCCTCTGACACGGTATCAGCCTTGTTGATGAGCACCACGGGGGTGGCACCGCACTTGCGGATGAGGGTGAGATAGCGCTCAATGCGGCGCATGTTGAAATCCTCCGCGGCATCCGTGACCACCACCACCATATCCACATTCGCGCCGATAACCTGCTCTGCGCAGCTGCGGCCGGGGGCTTTGCGGGAGAAACGGTTCTTGCGCGGCAGCATGGCGCGTATCACGGGCAGGTCCTCCCCCTGGCCGGGGTCCACGGCCACCCAATCGCCCACGGTGGGCAGGTCGGCATCGGAAACGGCATCATGCCACACCTTGCCGCTGAGCACCACCTCATGGTCTCCCCTGCCCTTGGCAATGACGGTGAAGTTGATTTTCGTCTCGCGGATAATGCGAGCGGGGTACCACTCCGCATGCCCCAGGGCATCGAACGCATCAGACAGGCGGGCATCCCAGCCCAGCATCTCGGGGGTTACTTTCACTGCGGGCGGATAATGGTGGCGTGTTCTATGATGCGCATGGCAATGTGCTCCTTGGTGTCCTTCTCCAAGTACTCCACATGGTCCGGGAAGACGAGAGCGACCTCGTTCTCGCGGGAATCGAAACCGATATCGGGGCGGGAGACATCGTTTGCAACCACCATGTTGCACTGCTTGCGCTGCAGCTTGCCGCGGGCGTAGTCCTCCACATCGTTGGTCTCTGCGGCGAAACCGATGAGCGTTCCGGTGAAGCCGAACACGCTGCGCATACTGCCCAGGATATCCGGCGTGCGCTCCAGCTCCAGCACCAGGCGATCCCCGTCCTTCTTGATTTTGTTGTCGCTGTACACCACGGGGCGGTAATCCGCCACGGCTGCGCACATGATGGCCACATCCACGCCGGGCAACATATCGCGCACCGCCTCGTACATCTCCTGCGCGGTCTCCACATGGATGAAATCCACGCCGGGCGGCACATCCAGGGAGGTGGGGCCGGATATCAGCACCACATCATGCCCGTCATGCTTGGCGGCGCCGGCCAGCGCATAGCCCATGCGGCCGGACGAACGGTTCGTCAGGTAGCGGGCGGGATCCAGCGGCTCGCGCGTGGGCCCGGCGGTGATGAGAAACTTCATGCGCCCACTCTAACACACAAGCGCCGCCAACGCAAGCGGCATGCGCGCATAAAAAACGGTGCTGCCCCGTGAGGAGCGGCACCGTGAAAGAATAACGGCCGGCTTGCGGACGTAGCCCAAGACGCGCAGCCTTAGGACTTGTAGCGCAAACGCTTCTTGTGACGATTCTGGCGCATGCGCTTGCTGCGCTTGTGCTTGTTGATCTTGGCCTTACGTCTCTTCTTGAGCGAACCCATGGTTGTCGTTGATGTTTTCGTTGTTTCTCTATTCCGGGAGAATTGCCGGCTGCACCCGGGAAGGATGCGGAATAACGGGCAGATATTTAATACCGATTAGGAAAAAAGTCAAGCAGAAACGCAAAGTTGGGGCATTTTTTTTGGCATCAGCGGGTGAGCACATGCTTGCGCCAGTGCTGCAGGGCCTCCATAAGCCCACCGCGCGCGGTGATATAGCCGCCGTGCGACTGCAGGAATTCCAGCACCTCCGGGTGGGCCTCTCCGGGAGCCGCGCAGAAGCCTTTGGGGAAGGCGCGGAACATGTCCAGATCATTGTGTCCGTCACCCACCATGGCCACATGGTCCTCCGGCACGTTCCAGTGCCTGGCCACGTATTGAAGGGCGGACCCCTTGTTGTAGCGGGCATCGGAAAGGCGCATGTAGCGGCCTGCGCGCAGCATCACCACATTGTCCCAGTGCTCCACAAAGGGGGTAATCAAGTCCATCAGGATGTCCATGGTATCCACGTCCTCAGACTCGATGGAGAGGGGGTCGATGCGGGAAAATTGCCAGTTGAGGGTGGCGTAGCGGTTGTGCAGGGCGTTCATGAATTCCCAGTACGGAGCAGCCAGCGCGCTGCGCAGCTCCAGGGTGGCGGCATCTGCCTGCTCGTTGTGGTCTACAGCCGGCTGCAGGCGGCCTTCCTCGTCCGCAAGGTAAACATAGCGCTCGCAGGTGCAGATGAAATCCGGCATGAAGGGGGAATCCGGCGCGTAGTCCTCCCAGAAGAAGGGTAGGTCGCGCCCGGTGTTCACGCCCCAGCGCACGCCCAGGGCGCGCAGCCTTTGCACCAGGCCGAAAAAGCCGGGGTCGATAGGTGAGGGCGAGTCCAAATCCGAGGAACGGAGCGTGCCGTCGTAGTCCAAGGAGAGCAGCCAGCGGCACGGGCCGATGAATGCAGGGGCCAATCCAGGGGGCGTCTCCCCTTCTCTAACGTCGTTTTCCATTGGTGGTTTTCTTGGTTGTTTTTTGGGCGGGCTTGGCCGGCTTTGAGGGTTTGGCGGCGGGCTTGACCGGTTTCTGCACCGCGGGCTTGGCCGGCTTAACCGCCTTGGTGGTCTTGGCGGCAGGCTTGGTGGAAGGCTGCGCCGGCCTGCGGGAGGGGGAGACATCCACCCCCTGCGGGGCGGGTATGAGCTCGTCCGGGGCAGTGGGCGCAGCAGCGGCCTTGCGGGAAGGCGGCGGCACGGCGCGGGCGGCGGGTGCGGGAATCACCACCCCTGCAGATATCTGCTGCACCACGGGGGTGTTGGTATCCACCTTGTGGGAAGCGGACAGGAAGCCCTCCGGGATGGTTTCTCCCAGCTTGCGCATGTGGATTTCCACGCGGCGGTTGAGGGCCTCCTTCTCGCGGTCGCCGGAGACGGCTGTGAGCGGCGCGTTGTTGCCGCAGGAGCGGATGTAGACGCGGTCCGTGGGGATGCCGTTGCCCTCCAGCCAGGCGCGCACGGCGGCGGCGCGCTGCAGGCCCAGCAGGGCGTTGTATTCCTTGGTGCCGATGCTGTCCGTGTGTCCCTCAATCAGGAAACAGGTCTCCGGGTTCTTCTGGATGAGCGCGGCGAGCTGCAGCATGGAAACGCGGGCCGCGTTGCGCAGCTTGCAGTCATCAAACCCGAACAGCAAATCCGCACCCAGACGCGCCACGCCGGACTTGGCACCCAGCTCCCTCTCCCCCAGCAGTTCGCTCAGGGCCTTGGTGTCGGCGGGCAGCTCACCCTTGTCCGCAGCGCTCTTCCGCAGGTCGGCCTCCAGCTCGGCGGTGGCGGCATCCGCATCTGCAGCGGGCTTCACGGTGGTGATATTGGCGTTGACGGGGGCAGGCTCGTTGAGGGAAAGGGATTCCATCTCCAGCGGCTGCATGGCAATGGCCTGCATATCCATCTGGGCAGGGGCGGCGGGCTCCGCCTCGGCATCCTCCGCTTCCAGCGGAGAAGGGATATCAACGGTGGCCTGGGTTTCCCCGGGGGCAATCTCCAGCTCCTCTATCTGGGCGTCCAAAATGTCTATCTCCTCCTGCTCGTATGGTATTTCATCTATCTCCTGCGGTTCCTGCAGCTCCTCCGGCACATCAGCCTGGATTTCCTCCTCCGGGGCCTCGCGCACCACCACGCGCATCTCCGCCTCATCCACACGCGGCGGCACCAGGTAGCGCGCCAGCCCCAGGCGGAACGTCTCCGGGAAGAAGAGGTACGCCAACACGTGTATCAACACGGCAGCGGTGGCAGCCCCCAGGGCAATGGGCAGCATGTTGCGCTGCCGCGTGAGCTCATAGCCGCGGCGGCGGCGGTTGCCGACTTTCTGGACAACCGGGAGCTCTTTGATGCTGTTGGGGGCGGGAGACACGGGAAGCGGTTAAAGTTTGGTATCGGGGTGCGCCACGGGACGCGGCAGGTCGGCAGGCGGGGGCATGGTCACGGCGGGCACCACGGTGTCGTTGAGCCAGTGGATGATGCCCACAATGGCCGCCTCCTCGTCATTGAGCAGGCGTATGGTTTCAATGGCCACCTGCTCCTTTCCCTGGGGCCCCTCCAGCACCTCCACCTTGCGCTCGTCGTCATCGGCATCATCCTCAGCGGTGCGCGTGGCCCAGAGCCCGCGGCAATCGCTGCGCAGGCGGCGGTAGATGGCGGTGGCGTCGTCTATGTTGCTCACGGGGTTGTCCTGCACCAGATTGACCACGAGCACGGGAACATTGCGGTTGATTTCCGACGCGCTCTGCACGGGAGCCACATCAAAGCTCTCCATGCCGATGACACTGTTGATGCGCATATCCATGAGCTGGCGAAGCACCACCTTGGTGATTTTGCCGTCAATCAAACGCCCCACGGACTGGCTGAGGGAAGCGAAGGCATCAATGGAGACGAGACCGAGGATGCGAGGCTCGTGCGCAGCGGCGCGCAACAGCAGGTTGGCGCCAAACCCCTGCCCCACCGCCACCACCACGGGACGCGACTTGCCGGATTCTGCGACCAGCGCATCGAGAAGCGCGGAGACATCCGCCGCCTCGCGCAGGCCGTGCGTGCAGTACTCGCGGCAATCGCCAGCGCCGCGCGGGTTCCACAGCACGCAGTGCAGGCCCGCCGCCGTCAGCGCTTCCGCAAGCGGCAGCGCGGAAAGGATACCGTGGTCCCAATCCACGCACACCAGCACGTAGTCAATCTGCCCCAAGGCGTCTGCCGGGCGGTTGGTGAGCTCGCCGATGACGGAGAGCTGGCGGGAGCTTTCCTCCCCGTCCTTCCACACCTCCACCGCCTGAATGGGCGCGTTGTCCCACCCGGTGAAGGTAAAGGGGCGCAGTGCCAGCCCCTGCACGGCAGCGGGCATGGTATCATACCCCGCATAGGCGGGGTTCATGGGCTTGAGCAGGGGCTGCACGCGGTTGTCCACAAAGCACCAGAGCCAGGTCCCGCCGCCAATGACTGCAGCGGCGGCCAGCGCCAGGCTCCATGCCCAAAAGCTGTGTTTCCTCCTTTTCATGCCCGCGCGTATTCTACCATCCGCCCCCATGCGCGGCAACGCCAAAGTACGCATGCACACCTCCGGGCGCGTACGCCCCTTTTTTTAAGGAGATAAAAAAAAGTCTTGACAGGATATGACCGTTTGATTAACATGAGCCTGTCTACGGAACCGGACGTTAAATTGGTTTCCGGGCTCGAAAGAGTCCGATTCATAGGGTAGTTGGGCCCCCAGGGGCTTCGGCCCCTGGGTGACTTCCTTTTTAGGGGCCGGGCAAACTCTTTTTTCTCGCCAAGCCGCAGGTGCGGGGGTAGTATAGGAATCAACAATACGCGACCATGATAGAAAGAACACTCGTAAAGCACGCGCTGGCGAGCGAGGCGCCCAAGGATGCCATACTGGTGGCAGGCTGGGTGCGCACGCGCCGGGATTCCAAGACGTTTTCCTTCCTCGAAATCAACGACGGCTCATCGCTTGCCTCCGTGCAGGTGGTGGCGGATGCCGGCATCCCCGGCTACGAGGACATAGCCAAGATGACCACGGGCTCCTCCGTGCAGGTGGAAGGCCGCCTGGTGGAAAGCCCCGGCAAGCAGAAGTGGGAGATACAGGCCACGGCGGTGAAGCTCATCGGCGGTGCGCCGGAGACCTACCCGCTGCAGAAGAAGGGGCACTCCCCGGAGTTCCTGCGCTCCATTGCGCACCTGCGCCCGCGCACCAACCTGTACGGCGCGGTGTTCCGCACGCGCTCCCGCATTGCCGCGGCGGTGCACCAGTTCTTCCTTGCCCGTGATTTCGTGTGGGTGCACACGCCCATCATCACCGCATCCGACTGCGAGGGTGCGGGCGAGATGTTCCATGTGACCACGCTGGACCCGCTGGCGGAAAACAAGGGGTACGACAAGGATTTCTTCGGCAAGCCCGCCAACCTCACCGTATCCGGCCAGCTGGAGGGCGAAACCTTCGCCTGCGCGCTGGGCAACATCTACACCTTCGGCCCCACCTTCCGCGCGGAAAACAGCAACACCACCCGCCACGCCGCGGAATTCTGGATGATCGAGCCGGAGATGGCATTCTGCGACCTGCACGGCGACATGGACATTGCCGAGGCCTTCATCAAGCACATTGCCAACACCATGCTGGCGGACGAGAGCGGTGATTTCGAGTTCTTCTGCAAGTTTGTGGACAAGGGGCTGCGCGAGCGCCTGGAAGCCGTGAGCAGCCAGCCTTTCGTACGCTGCAGCTACACGGAGGCCATCGACATCATGCTCAAGAGCGGGGAGAAGTTCGAGTACCCGCCGTACTGGGGCATGGACATGCAGAGCGAGCATGAGCGCTTCCTCACGGAAAAGCATTTTAAATGCCCGGTCATCGTGTACAACTATCCGAAGGAAATCAAACCCTTCTACATGCGCTTGAACGAGGATGACAAGACCGTGACCGCCATGGACGTGCTGGTGCCCGGCATCGGCGAGATTATCGGCGGCAGCCAGCGCGAGGAGCGCCTGGACATCCTGGAGGGCAACATCGAGCGCCTGGGCATGGACAAGGAGGCATACTACTGGTACAACGACCTGCGCCGCTACGGCACGGTGCCGCATGCCGGATTCGGCGTGGGCTTCGAGCGTCTCATCATGTTCGTGACGGGCGTGCAGAACATCCGCGACGTGCTGCCCTACCCGCGCACGCCGCGCAACTGCGAGTTCTAATACCGGCGGCACAGCATGAAGTCGCGCGCGGAGGAGCTGGAGGAGTGGGGCACCGATGTCATCTTCGGGCGCGCCCGCGGCTTCCGCGCGTGGGCCATGCGCGGCATCCTGCGCGTGGGGTCCTGGTTCTTCCGCGGCCTTGTCGGCGCGCGCCTCTTCCTCTTCCGCCGCCGGCTCAAAACCGTCCACTACCTGGGCACCCTCACCGTCAGCGTGGGCAACATCACCGCCGGAGGAACGGGCAAGACCCCGGTGGTGGAGCTGCTGGC
This sequence comes from Akkermansia sp., assembly GCA_045641125.1. Classification (GTDB taxonomy): domain Bacteria; phylum Verrucomicrobiota; class Verrucomicrobiia; order Verrucomicrobiales; family Akkermansiaceae; genus Akkermansia. The sequence goes on along the minus strand of JAZUGI010000125.1, from coordinate 12,988 downwards.
ACGCACGCTCGCCGCGCGCGGCCGCAAATGCGCCATCCTCACCCGCGGCTACAAAAGCAAGCCCCTGCGCCACCCGCAGGTGTGGCTGGACAAGGATGGCCGCCGCCTGCGCCGCATCCCCAAGATTGCGAGCGACGGCACCAACCGCAAGCTCAACCCGCACTATGCCGGGGACGAGCCGTTCATGCTGGCGCGCAACCTGGACGGCGTGGCCGTGCTGGTGGACAAGGACCGTGTGAAGTCCGGCATCTTCGCCATCGAGCAACTGGGCAGCAACACGCTCATCCTGGATGACGGCATGCAGTACCTGAAACTGCGGCACGAGATAGACATAGTGCTGGTGGACTGCGGCTTTCCCTTCGGCACGGGGGCGCTGCTGCCGCGCGGCACCATGCGCGAGCCGCGCTCCAGCCTGAAGCGCGCCAGCTACATCATCCTCACCAAGAGCGGCGGCAAGCCGCAGGACGAGCTTATTGCCACCATCCGCAAATACAACCGCGTGGCGGACATCATTGTCACCAACCACGCCCCCGCCTACCTGGAGAACATCTTCACCAAGGAGCGGAAAGAACTCTCCTTCCTGGAAGGCAAGTACGTGGCCTGCCTGAGCGGCATCGCCCGTCCGGAGAGCTTCGAATGCCTGGTGGAGCAGCAGGGCGCGCATGTGGAAATACGCCGCCGCTACCCGGACCACCACTGGTTCGACCAGCAGGAGCTGGAGACTTTCGTGGAGCGCTGCGCAGACCGCGCGCTGGATGCCATCATCACCACGGAAAAGGATGCCGTGCGTTTCCTGAAGCCGGAGGAGATGGACGTGCCCATCTATTTCCTGCGTATTGAAATCGACATTCTGGAGGGGCGGGACAAGTGGGACCGCATGATAGACCGCATCTGCGCCATTGCAGAGGAGAAACCCGCCCCGGAATGGGGAGATGTGCTGTAACCCGATTTTCCAACCATGAAGAAAGCTTTTGTCACCCTGATGCTCGCCGCGCTCGCAGTGCCCGCCACCGCAGAGCCGCAAGGCGGCGCCCCTGCCCATCCCGTGCCCGTGGAAGCGAAGGCGGAAGCCCCGTCGTCCGTCAACGGCAAGACCCTGCACTTCACCTATGGGCAGCGCGCGGCAGTGCGTTGCAGGGAGCTTCTGCCCAGCGGCACCCCGGTTCCGTGGAAAAAACAATGGTACGCACTGGAGGGGGGCTCCGCCTACAAGTATACCTTCTCTACCCGCAACTCCTGCACCATTACCGAGCCCGGCAACCCGCCCACGCGTCTCTCCGCCACCTATTTCAAGGCGGGCAAGGGGGAAGCCACCGTGCAGGTGACCAAGCAGGCGGCGGACGGCGGCGGCCAGGCGGAATACCGCCTCACCTTCCTCACCCCCACCTCCGGGATTGCCACCTGCCGCATCCGCGAGATGTCGCGCGAGACCGAGATGGTCAATATCCGTTTCACGCTGGAATAAATGCATGAAGCCTCACCGCTGCCCCACGTGTCCCAATAAAAGGATTCATGTTTTCCCTTCTGAATTTTATCAGTAAAGGCGGCCAGAGACGTGCAGCGGGTTACATTCTCCTGCGGCGGGCGGCCAGGGCGGCAAGCGCCAGCAAGCCGAGTGTGCCCGTGGCGGGTTCCGGAATGCCCTGCACCGTGAGCTTGAGCAGCGTGTTGTCCTGGTTCAGCTCCAACCTGGCGGTGGCCATAACGGTTTTCGCCGGGTCTCCGTAGCGGTAGATGTTATACTCCCTGGCCAGCAATTCCGGGGCAATTCCCATGCTTTCTTTGGCATTGACCAGGGTAACGGAATCGCCCGGCTTCCACTCCATGCTGTCCAGGGCATCAAAGGAAAGCGTCAGGTCCTTGGACAGGGTGAGCGTACCGCCCAGCGTCACCATGGGGGTGTCCTCGATCAAGAGGCCGTTCATCAGGTGAAAGTTCAGCGCGACCCGTGCGGACAGGCTGGTGCCGGAAATCTGCGAGCCGTAGATATCGATGCTGTCGCAAAGCCCCACACTGCCGCACTCCAGGGCCTGGCCGGCAATGTTTTCCACCCCTTCAATGGTTCCGTTGAAACCTGCCCCGGCAAGGTGAATCCTTTCCGCAAACTGCAAAGCGCCGGCAGAGCCACCGGACATGATAATCACATTGTCCGAATATTCCTCCCTAGAGGAATGCTGGCTATATGCGCGCGCCGTTTCTACATTACCGCCGGAGATGAGAACTCTGTTGCCCGTTATGCTTTGTGCATTTGAGAAAAACGCGCCGCACACGTTTTTAACGGAGCCGCCGGTCACGATGGCGGTGTTGCCTCCGACATTGCCATTCAGAGAATACCCGCCAAAAAGATCGCGGGTAATGTTCCCTCCGCTCAAGGTGACAGTGTTGCCATTGGCGAAGCCATTCTGCGTGATTCCGCCGTATACCTGAACAGCCTGGCTGTCTCCGCTGATGTCAACGGTATTAGCGTTGACATCTCCATTTGCATACGAATACCCGCCTGCAATCTGACCGGGCATTTTCCCGCCCGTCATAACAACGCGGTTCCCCTCGGCGACTCCTCCATTTCTGATGTATCCGCCCACCAGCAGCTCTGTGACATTGCCGCCACTCATGGTAACCAGGTTGTCATAGGCGGAAGTTTCGTTTGTCGCATACCCGCCAGCCACGTTTTTCAGGGATGCGTAGCGGGCTTGCGCCTCCTCATAAATGAGGAGATTGGCTCTAGAGGCCCCGGGCGACGCCTCGGCCGTCTTCGCATATATGTCATAGGGGGCGTTGTCCATGGCGACCCCGCCGCCTTGGCTGTATCCGGTATTGGCAAACGCGGCACCGCAGCCGCCCAACAGGGTGGCTGCCAGCATGGCGGTGAACGGCGTTTTTCTCATGGTTTCCAACAGGCGTTGATTGTACGGCCTCCGGCTGGCCGGGTCAAGGCAAAGGAACGGGTCACACCGGAATTAATGCTTGCGCGGAGCGCGACGGTATGCTAGAAAGGGAATGCTAATCATCCCTTGTTCCACCACTATGAAAACCATCGCACTCCTGATACTCGCATCGAGCTTCGCCCTGGCTGATTCCCCGCGTTTCTACAACGGCAGCGGCGGCTATGAGGGCTCATCCTCCACCAGCGGCGACACCACCCGCTACTACGACAAGAGCGGCTCCTTCCAGGGTTCCGCCCAGCGCTCCGGCAACACCACGCGCTATTACGACAGGAGCGGCTCGTTCATCGGCTCCGCCACGGAAAGCGGGGGCACCACCCGCTATTACGACAAATCCGGCTCCTTCCAGGGTTCCTCCTCCACCAGCGGGGGCACCACCCGCTACTACGACAAGTCCGGCTCTTTCAAGGGTTCCGCCTCCTCCAGCGGCGGCACCACGCGCTATTACGACAAGACGGGCTCCTACAAGGGCTCCAAGTCGAACTGAGGCGGCGTGCCGCAGCCGGTGAAATAACAGTTGGAAAGTTAGGTTGCGCGCCGGGAGCGGCGGGCATAGGATGGTGGCGTATGAACCAATATACATCCACCACCACATTGGGCGACAGCGCACGCTGCCGCACCCTCTTTACCGCAGGCGGCAGCTCGTTCAGCACGGATTTGGAGCAAAGCCAGGGCGGGCTGGGAGCCAACCCCACACCGGCATCCATGCTGGCGGCAAGCGCAGCCTCCTGCATGCTGAGCATGATTGCCTTCAAGGGGGCGCAAAAGGGATTCGCCACCAAGGGCATCTGCGTATCCGCCGGGGTGGAGCATGATGCTCACGGCATCTCCGCCCTGCTCTTCGACATCCTCGTGCCGATGCCGCAGACGGAGGAGAGCCGCCGCATCATGGAGAGTTGCGTGAAATCCTGCCCGGTTGGCAAAGCCATTTCCGAGAGCGTGGAGAAGCGCATCACCTGGCATTGGACCACCTGGATGGACTGAGGCGAATTTGAAATTGGAATTTTCAGGTTTGAATTTGGAGAAATTCGCTTGAAGCGCGGGGGAGAAGGTGCTATATTGCGGGTGTAGACCTATTCTCCCATTACTATGGAAACTTCATTGAAATTGCACGGACTGGTAGCCGCCTCCCACACTCCGATGAGTGCCGACGGCCATTGCAACCCCAACGCCGTGGAGGGCCAGGTGGCCTTCCTGGCTTCCCAAGGCATCAAACTGGCCTTCATCACCGGCTCCACCGGCGAATCCGCCCACATGCAGCTCACCGAGCGCAAGGAAAACATGGCCGCCTGGGGCGAGGCCGCCAAGAAGCACGGCATGCAGTTTGTGGTGCACACCGGCGGCAACAGCATCTACGACGGCCGCGAGCTCGCGGAGTACGCCGTGAAGTGCGGTGCGGCCGCCACGGCCAGCAACTCCCCCTGCTACTTCAAGCCGGGCAGCATCGACTCCCTGGTGGACTGCCTGGCCTTTGAGGCCGCCGGCGCCCCGGAGCTGCCGTACTACTTCTACGACATTCCCGCCCTCACCCACGTGGGCTTCAACCCCGTGAAGATGATTCACGCCTGCGCCGCCAAGATTCCGAACTTCTGCGGCGTGAAGTTCACCAACCCGGACATGGCCCTGTACATGGACGCGCTCAACTGCGACGGCGGCAAGTGGGATATCCCCTGGGGCGTGGACGAGTGGTTCCTGGCGGCCTTGGCCACCGGCGCCAAGGGCGGCGTGGGTTCCTCCTACAACTACGCTCCCAAGCTGTACCAGGACATCATGAAGGCCTTTGCGGAGGGCGACATGAAGGAGGCCCAGCGTCTCCAGCAGCTCTCCGTCACCATGATCAACATCATTGCCTCCAAGGGTTACATGGGCTGCTGCAAGGCCATCATGGGCTGGTGGGGCGTGGACATGGGCCCGGCTCGCCTCCCCATGGGCAACCCGGATTCCGCCACCCTCAAGCAGCTCAAGGACGAGCTCACCGCCATCGGCTTCTTCGACTGGGCCATCAACAAGTAACCCGCGCCATCCGTCATGGATACGAAAGCTCTCGGCGAGTTCTACAAGGACAAGCTCCTCAACGAGCTTGTGCCGTTCTGGTTCCCGCGCGCCTACGACGAGGCGCATCCCGGGCTCTACCACTGCTTTGAGGCGGACGGCAGCATGGCCGACACGGACAAGAACGTGTGGGCCCAGGGCCGCATGGCCTGGATGCTGCTCACCCTGTACAACAGCGTGGAGAAGCGGCCGGAGTGGCTCAAGTACGCGGAAAGCGCGCTCAAGTTCGTGGAGGAATACTGCGTGGATCCCAAGGACGGCCACATGTATTTCCTGATGACGGATGCGGGCGTGCCGCTGCGCAAGCGCCGCTACGCCTACAGCGAATGCTTCACCGCCATTGCCTGGGCCGCGCACTACGGTGCCACCGGCAATGAGAAGGACCGCGAGCGCGCCCGCCACTGGTTCGACATCTTTGCGGACGTGTTCTTCACGCCCGGCAAGATGGCCCCCAAGACCACCGGCCTGCGCCCCACGGAAAACCTGGGTGCACGCATGATCATGCTGGTGACCAGTCAGGAGCTGCGCCGCTACCTGGGCGATGAGGACGGCTTCTTCACCGGCTGGATCGACCGCTGCATCAAGGACCTCAAGACACTTTTCCTGCACGAGGACATCAAGGCCGTGCTGGAGAACGTGGCCCCGGACGGCTCCATCATCAACCACTTCGACGAGCGCACGCTCAACCCCGGCCACGCCATTGAGGGCGGCTGGTTTATCCTGAACGAGGCCCGCCACCGCGGCGGCGACAAGGAGCTCATCGAAATCGGCTGCAAGATGATCGACTGGTCGCTCGAACGCGGCTGGGACAAGGAATACGGCGGTCTGCTGTACTATGTGGACGTGTACGGCGGCTCCGTGCAGGAGTACTGGCACAACATGAAGTTCTGGTGGCCGCACGACGAGGCTCTCATCGGCACCTGCCTGGCCTACGTGATGACCGGAGACGAGAAGTACGCGGAGTGGCACCAGCGCATCCACGACTGGTCCTTCGAGCACCTGCAGGACAAGACGAACGGCGAGTGGTACGGCTACTGCAACCGCGACGGCTCCCCCGCCAACACCCTCAAGGGCTCCGTGTGGAAGTCCTTCTTCCACCACCCGCGCGCCATGTGGACCTGCGCCATGTTCCTGGGTGCCATCCCCGAACCCGGCAACAAGTAACACCAGCCACCCCCGCTCACCATGATTATCGGCATCCTCAACTCCGGCGGCGACTGCCCTGGCATCAACGCAGTCATTGAAGGCTACGTGACACCCGCCTACAGCCGCGGCTGGCGCGTGATAGGCTTCCATGACGGATTCGAGGGCCTGCTGCCCGTGGTGGGCGGGCGGCGCTACGAGGTGCTCAACCTGCTCAAGACGCACAAAATCCGCTCGCTGGGCGGCACCATCCTGGGCACCACGAACACCGGCAACTTCAACGTGCAGGTCAACAAGGTGGGGCGCCGCTCCCTGGACCCGCAAATCATGGCCAAGGCCAAGAAAACCATCACCGCCTTGGGGCTGGAGGCCCTGGCCGTCATCGGCGGCGGCGGCTCCGCCAAAACCGCCAAGCTCCTGGCGGAGGAGGGTCTGCCCGTCATCTCCATCCCCAAAACCATCAACAACGACCTCTGCTCCGCTTCCGACTACACCTTCGGTTTCCAGAGCGCGGTGGAGGTGGTGACAGCCTCCATCGACCGCATCCGCACCACGGCCAACGCGCACCAGCGCATCATGGTCATCGAGGTCATGGGCGACCTCTCCGGCTGGATTGCGCTGCACAGCGGCATAGCCTCCTCTGCGGACGTGGTGCTCATCCCGGAAATCGAGTTCGACCTGCAGAACGTGGTGGACGGCATCCGCGAGCGCAAGGCGGCCGGCCAGCGTGAAATCATTGTGGTGGTGGCGGAAGGCTGCCGCATGAACGGCGAGCTGGTGACCGTGTTCAACAAGGACAACGGAGACGAGCGCCTGGGCGGCATAGGCAACCGCCTGTGCCACCTGCTGGAAGAAGCCACAGGCGTGGAGACGCGCTACTGCGTGCTGGGGCACACCCAGCGCGGCGGCTCCCCCTGCGCGTTCGACCGCGTGCTGGGGCTGCGCTTCGGCGTGGAAGCCGTGAAGCTCATCGAGCGCAAGGAATTCGGCACCTCCGTGGTGCTCCGCGGGCCCAAGGTGGGCACCGTGAGCATTGACGAGGCCGTGGCGGAAACGCGTTTCGTGGATCCCAAGAGCCACCTGGTGCAAACCGCGCGGGAACTCGGCACCATCTTCGGCGACCGCCGCCCGCAGGACCTGCGCCGCACCAAAATGGATTAAACCAACTTTACCACACCAACATATGAAGACAATCAACAACTACATGGCAGCAGCCGGGGCCGTGCTCTGCGCAATGCTCACCTCCTGCTCAGACATGAGCGAGACACCCACCACGCCCAGCTACGTGGCCATGGAGGCCAACTCCGGACGCATCCTGTTCTCCTCCAACACCAACGCCAAGCGCCCCATCGGCATGCTTGCCAACATTGCGAACGCTGCCGTGGCCATGGACTGGATTGAGGCGCAGAACGTGGACCGCGACCGCCAGATCACGGTGCCGCAGGAGGCCATGCAATGGCCGCACACCAACCTGCTGGGCCTGAAGCCGGGGGACACCATCTCCATACGCGATGCGCTGTACGCCACTGTGCTCACGGATGACAGCGCCGCCGCCGCCACGCTGGCCCACGCATGCGGCCAGGCCCTGGGGGGCGGCAACCCGGAGGCCGCCTTTGTCAGCCAGATGAACAAACTGGCCCAGTCCCTCGGCATGTACACCACGTACTTCAAGGGCACCAACGGCGCCGTGGTTTCCCAATCCTCCGCCAGGGACATGGCCATGCTCGCCCTCTACGTCACCACCAACCCTTCCCTGCTGGCCATCTGCTCCATGCCCAGCGTGACCGTAACCGTGAACGGCACGCGCCGCGTGACCATCCACAACGGCAACAAGCTCATCTCCTCCTCGGTTGACGGCATCAAGGTGGCCCGCTCCAAGAGCGCGGGTGCCTGCGCCATGGCCACCAGCCGCCGCAGCTCCGTGCGCCGCACCAATCCCACCACCGGGCAGCAGAGCATCTACGCCCAGCGCCTCGTCACCGTGGTGCTCGGTGCCTCCTCCTCCCAGGAGCGCTACAACATGACCGCCAAGTTCCTGCGCGACGGTTGGGATGCCTGGGAAAAGTGGCTGCCCACCAATGATATCAAGGACAGGAGCAAGTTCCTGGTGCTCCCCAAAAGATAAACGCATATGAATGTCGGCATCCTCAACTCCGGCGGTGACTGCCCCGGGCTCAACGCAGTCATAGAGGGCGCGGTGGCGGCGGCCACCGCCCGCGGCTGGACCGTGTACGGTTTCTACGACGGGTTCGAGGGTCTGCTCTCCACCCCGGAGGACGAACGCTGGAAAATCCTCACCCCGGAGAACTGCCACAACATCCGCGCGCTCGGCGGAACCATCCTTGGTACCGTCAACAAGGGCCACTTCACCGTGAAGAGCGGTGTGGACGGCCGTATGGAGATTCCCAAGGAAATCCTGGACCAGAGCAAGGCCACTGTGGAGCGTCTCGGTCTCTCCGCCCTCATCGTGGTGGGCGGTGACGGCTCGCAGACCATCGGCCTGGAGCTCCGCCACATCGGCCTGCCCATTGTCGGCGTTCCCAAGACCATCGACAACGACCTGGGAGCCACGGACTACACCTTCGGCTTCTGGACCGCAGTGGATGTGGTGAGCCAGAACCTGGACCGCCTGCGCACCACGGCCTATTCCCACCAGCGCATCATGGTGGTGGAGGTGATGGGGCGCCACGCCGGCTGGATTGCGCTGTACGGCGGCATTTCCGGGGGTGCGGACGTGATCCTGATTCCGGAAATCGAGTTTACGCTGGAGGACGTGGTGCGCAAGATTGAACTGCTCAAGGCACTGGGCCAGCGAGAAATCATTGTGGTGGTGAGCGAGGGCGCGCGCATCGGCGGCAAGCTCATCACGCTCAACGAGGAAACCAAGGGTGAGGTGCGGCTCGGCGGCATTGCGGCCTTCCTCTCCACCAAGCTGCAAACCCTCACGGATATTGAGACGCGCTACTGCGTGCTGGGCCACACCCAGCGCGGAGGCTCCCCCATTCCGTTCGACCGCGTGCTCGGCGTGCGCTGCGGCACCAAGGCCATCGAGCTTATCGAGAACGGCGTGTTCGGCCACACCGTGGCGCTCCGCGGCACGGATATCGTCTCCATGCCCATTGAAGAAGCCGTGCAGAAGCTGCACCTGGTGGCGGACGACAGCCAGCTGGTGGATGCGGCCAAAGAAATCGGCATCTCCTTCGGCGAAGCCAATTCCGCGTATGGAGGCCCGTTCTAAACAGCTCTTTTCCAAGGCGGCGCTCCTGTGCCGCCTTTTTCTTTTGCTGACAGCCGCGCTCAGCCTCGCCGGCTGCATCGTCCCCGTGGGCAGCACCAGCTTTTAACACGTCTCCCCGGCTGAACATTGTGTCCGGCCGGGGAGAACGGGTACTTGCCAAATCCGGCTACAGCTTGGCGTCGTAGTAGGTGTCGTACTTCTCGTGCAGCATAATGCGCATGGTCTTGTTGCGCATGTCGTACACGTTGCCGTAGGTGGTTTCCCAGAGCATGTGGGGGTTGTTCTCCGGGGTGGCTTCCTTGAGCCAGATGTCATGGTCCTCCATGGTTTTGCGGAGCTCGGGGTCGTAAAGCGGGGTCTGGATGGAGATATCGGTCCCGTTGCCTCTGATGCACATGTGCTCGGAATACCAGTACGGCTTGGTTTCCAGGCTGTATGCCTGGGTGTAGCGCACGCGGCGCATGAGGTTGTACATACCCTTCACGGAAATGCCCTCGCCGTAGTGTTCCTCCAGCAGGCGGGCGCGCTCAAGTCCCCAGGGGTGGGGGTTGATTCCAGGAATGGTTGTCTGGTAGTTGGTCATCACCTTCTTCTTGTCGGTGTAGCGGAGCTGGTCGCCCACCACTTCCACAATATAGGAATGCTGCGGGTCCGCAATCACCCAGTGGAGCAGCACATCCGGGTCCATCATGCGGATATTGCGCTCCTTGAGCAGCTCTATGGCCTCGTTCGCCGTGGCGGCATGGTCCAGCACATAACGGCATACCATGAACATGGAAAGGTCCTCCGCTCCCGGATTCGTACCCTTGGCCGTGTTGCCGCCATCCGTGGGATCGAGCACGTGGACGGTGCAGCACACGCCCTTCTCGTTCACGCCGTCCAGCGTAAGGGTGGTGAGTTTGGCAAGCGCCGCCGGGTTGCTGTAGGCGGCAATGTCGTCCTTCATTTCCTTGGCGGAACCCAGGAGGTTGTTCAACTCTATGGGGGGAGGAGCCATGGCAAGACTGGCGTAATGGTCCTTCCCGGCATCCGTCCACACCATGAAATAGGGCGCGGGCATCATGTAGAGGTCCAGGTTGCGCCCCACAAAATCACCATTCACCACAGAGGAGCAACCGCAGCGCGGCAGCGTGCACACCTTGGCGGGGGTGGGAGCTCCCGGCAGATAGGGGCCGTAGGAATTGGCGGCAGACTTGTCCATTCCGGCGCAGCGCAGTGTATACAAACCGGGCTGCACCTTGGCGAGCTTCATGAGTTCTGCGGGCTTGGCAATGGGGATGCCCTCCTGTATATTGCCGGCCGCGGGAGAAACCGGCCCCATGGGGAGTATCACGGGACGGTTCTCTGCATTTGCAAGGGAGCAGCACGCAAGCGCGCAGCCCAACTGAATGACATGTATCGCTTTCATTTGCTGTAACGGATATGGTTGTTCTCTATACCCCTCTAAGCGCGCGAGCGGGATTTTTTTACGGGGAAAACAATAAAAAATGACATTTTTTCCCCGCATCGGGCAAGGCTAGGGATTACCGTATCATTTAACACATGCCCCCGCAAAGTCAAGACAAAAGGGGGCTTGCACCCACACCGCCACACGCGTGCCACACGGCGTCATTTCCTTGACTTTTTCAGGGAGATGGGGCACACTCTGCGCGCGTTGACACCATGATATCGTTCACCAATCTCTCCCGCGCATCGGAAATAGGCTCCAACAGCTACCTGCTGGATGTGGACGGCACGCGCGTGGTGCTGGATTCCGGCATGCACCCCAAGAAGGAAGGCCTGCAAGCCAAGCCGGATTACACGCTGATAGGCGCGGCAGACCCGGATGCCATCTTTGTGACGCACGCCCACCTGGACCACATCGGCACCCTGCCCTGCCTGCAGGACGAATACCCGTCCGCAGAGGTTATCATGACGGCAGCCACGGCAGAGATAGGAGAGACCATGCTGCACAACTCCGTGAACGTGATGACAGCCAAGCGTCAGCAGGAGGGTGTCATCGAATACCCGTTCTTCACGCATCCGGAGCTGGATCACGCGGCGCGCAGCTGGATGGTGCGGCCGTACAACGAGCCGTTCCGCCTGGGGCGGCGCGGCGGCGTGCTGGGCACGCTGTATGATGCCGGGCATATCCTGGGCTCCTGCGGCGTGCATTTGGAGAGCGAGGGCGGCACCACCATCTTCTACACCGGGGATGTGCAGTTTGAATCGCAAACGCTCATCCCGCCCGCGGATTTCCCTCGCGAGCACGTGGATATCCTCATCATGGAATGCACGCACGGCGCCACGCAGCGCGCGGCGGAGTACACGCGCCAGACGGAGCTGGACCGCTTTGCCAAGGCCATCCGCGAGGTGCTGGAGGGCAACGGCGCGGTGCTGATACCCGTGTTTGCTCTCGGCAAGAGCCAGGAACTCCTCTACGAGCTCAACCGCATGAAGGCCGCGGGACAGATACCGGACGTCCCCATCTACTACGGCGGCCTGGGGGCCAAGGTGACGGAGCTCTATGACAAACTGGCGGACTCCACGCCGCGCAACCTGCCCGGCTACCGCCTGCGCGAGCATGTGGAAACCCACGGGCTTCCCAAGAAGGGCGTGGCCCCGCTCATTGCCTCCCCCGGCAACATCTACCTGGTGTCCAGCGGCATGATGAGCGAGCACACCGTTTCCCACTCGCTGGCGGAGCAGGTGCTCCCCCACCCTGCGGACGGCATCCTCTTTGTGGGGTACAGCGACCCGGACTCCCCCGCCGGCAAGGTGAAGGCCACGCCGCACGGAGAGCCGGTGAGCCTGCGCGCCAAGGGAGGCCAGGCCTACCCGCTCAAGTGCCGCATTGAGAGCTTCGACTTCTCCGGCCACGCCACGCGGGAAGCCTTGGTGGAGTATGCCTGCAGCCTGACACCCGAGAAGGTGCTGCTGGTGCACGGCGACCCGGAAGCCCTGCTCTGGATGCAGCAACAACTGCAGCAGGCCCTGCCCCAGGCGGAAATCATCATTCCCGAACCGGGAAAGACGATACGGCTCTAACGAAATCAGAAAGCGTTTGACTTTCCGCTGGAGGGTGTGGTATACATAAACAACCAACCGAATATCATCCATGGAAATTCAAAAAGTATCAATGTTGGAACGTTTCAAGGGCTGTATCACGAAAAAATACCTCTGCCTGAGCGGGCGCGCCAGGAGATCGGAATACTGGGGCTTCGCCCTGATTCTGGGTATCATCCTAGCGGTGCTGCAGATTGCGGCCCAGGCGTGCGGGGATGGCTTTCTGTCCACCCTGCTCACCATAGCGGGAGGCCTGTTCGGGCTGTACCTGCTGCTGCCGGGCTGGGGTGTGACGGTGCGCCGCCTTCACGACACGGGACGCTCCGGCTGGAACATGCTCTGGGCGCTGGTACCCGTCATCGGCACGATTATCTTCGTGATTTTCATGTGCAAGGACAGCCAGCACGGAACAAACGAATACGGACCTTCCGAGAAATACCCGGAGGCGTAACCGCCAAAACAAGTTCAACAACCGGCGGGCCGCGGCGCAATGCCGTGGCCCGTTCGCTTTTTACCAGCCGAGCTTGGCGCGGAGACGGGCGGCAAAGGAGCCTTCCAACATGCCCAG
>JAZUGI010000124.1:0-2414 GCA_045641125.1 Akkermansia sp. | reverse complement strand
GGACGAGGCGGCGGGCTCCGGCGACACCACTCCCACCGGGGAGCGCTTCACGCTCCTGCTCCACGTCAACAGCGAGTGGCTGGACAATGCCCTGGGCGTGGGTGCTGGCGACAGCGCGGACGTGCCGGGGGGGGTGCCCGCCGTCACGGAAATATGCTGGGAGGAGAACGGGACTCCGCGCATCTCCGACAGCGTGCCGACCGTGATTGCCAACGACATCGTGCGCATGACCGAGGACGCACCGCAATCCGAACAGGGTTCCTATCCCCTCCCGGAGCTGCTGGCCACCAAGGGCTGGGTGAACGACCTGCACGCCGGAGCCGGGCAGTACGGCCTGGTGGAGCTGGAGAACGGCACCGAGCTGGAGGACGGCCACTACACGGCGGTCGCCCTCACCGCAGAGGGCTGCATTGCCGTGCCGCATGCCACGGCATCCACGCGTGGCACCGTGAAGCTCGGCACCTCCCGTTCCCTCCCCGACACCACGGGGATTCTGCCCGTGGGCGAGCGCGGGACGGACGGCGGCCTGGCCGTGGACGCATCCGGCCTCTCCGCCTACGCCTTGGCGAAAGCCTCCGGCTTTGAGGGCACGGAAGAGGAATGGCTCGAAAGCCTCAAGGGCGAGAAAGGCGACAAGGGCGACACCGGGGAAGCCGGGGCGCAGGGAGCCCCGGAGACCGTGCTGCGGACAAAAGAGACGCAGCAGGGAACTGGCAACGTGCTCTGGAACTACGCCGTGCTGGATGCCAGCCTCGTGCTGCCCGGCTATTTGAAGAAGATTGAGTTGAAGTGCCGCACGACGGGCAGCCCGGCGGGCGCGTTCTTCCTGGGCGTGTACCAGCAGCCGCTTGGCGGCGGCAGCGATCCCTCCGCATGGACCTTTCTCGGGGCAAGCACCAACTCGGTGACGCAGAGCAACAACGCATGGGTGGAGTGGGCTTTCCCGGACGGGCTGGAGCTGGCGGAGGGGAGGCCGATTGCCCTCATGGCTATGGCAACCGCCACGGCTGGCTGGACGATGGACACGCAGATAGGCGGGCGCAGCGTGGCGAGGGTCAGCGGCGACTCCGCAAGCCGCTTGGTCTCCACCCGTGCAAACCTGAACGAGAGCCCGGAGCTCCGATTGTCGGTGCAGATGCCGCTAGGCACCATACTGCAACGCCATGAGCAGGACACGACCGGGCATGTCACGGCGGGAGAGCACGCCTTGCTGGCCGCCGCCGCCCAAGGGGCGCTGTGGATTCCGGGTTCCACCGGAGCCGTCACCCTGACCGGGGAGAGCGGTGACGGCGTTGCTCTTTCCTCCGGCGATTCCATGGGGCGGGTGGAGGTACGCCCCGGCGGCGTGACCATCACGGCCAAGCGCGTTCCGCAATGGCTGGACTCCGGCGGGACCCCGGCGTTCCACGACATCAGGACGAGCAAGGACCTGACGGCAACCGATGCCAGCCTGGCCCAGGCTCTTGCCGAGCGGGATGCAGCCATATCCGCGTTGGAAACCCGCATTGCCGCGCTGGAAGCCGGCATCGACACGTCCGTCACCGCCCTGCCCCCGACCGGAGCCTAACCCCCTGCCCTCCAAGAAACATGTGCATTAGGAAAGACAACGAACCCTGGTGGGCCTACATCGCCCGGTGGCTGGTGGAGCAGCCGCGAGTGCTGCTGTCCGTCATCGGCATTGCCGCCGCCGGGGTGTTCTACTACGACCTGCGGGCGTACATGAGGGAGCAACATGCCGTGCAAGCCGAGACCGTGAAGGTGCTCACCGAGCTGACGCTGCGGGTGGAAAACATCGAGCAGCGGGTAGGCGCGAAAAGGTGAGGAAAGGCGACTTTTCCAAGGCGGGAATATCCCGCCTTTTTTTGTATTTTTTTCAAAAATAAATGCAGAAAGTGCTTGACTTTTGCCCAACTTTTCAACACAGCAAAAAACTTGCTAAAAAAGTGCATAAAAAGGCAAAAATAGTTTGACGTTTCTCCAAAATATGTTATATTTTACAATAGATAAACACCTAAACCGCAATGACCAGTAAAGAACTGAAATCAGAATTGGACAAGGCATGGGAAGCCAGCTACGAGTTGGAGGACAAGGTGAACGCCACACCGAAGGACGCACCGGAATATGCCGGGCTCTACCAAGAGTGGGCGGACGCACGCAAGCGAGTGTGCGAGCTTCACGCCGAGTGGCGCAAGGCTATGGGCAAGAAATGAAGCAACACACAGGTAATATGAACAACTTATGGTGGATTCAACACGAGGCGACCCGGCGGTATAGTTCTGCCGAGGCGGAGTTCCGCAACGCGTACGACATCTGGCAGCGGGTTGCGGGAAGCGGGCGCACGATGGACATCCGGCAGGCCGCACAGCGCGTGATGTTCGCAGCGCAACACTTGTTGCAACAGTCGAGGGAAATGC
>JAZUGI010000123.1:0-24771 GCA_045641125.1 Akkermansia sp. | reverse complement strand
CGCCTGCCGCTTAGCAGTTTCTGGGCATACTTGCGCTCCAGTCCCGTCAGTTCGCAAAAGCTCGTCAGGCATATCCCCCGTTCCCTGCGGTTGATCATACCTGTATACCGCCTGCGCCAATATCCTAGCATTTCCAGTTGTGCCCCTTTTTGCATGTCTTGATATTACTCGGCGTCCTGACTTTTTGAAGCATCCAACTCCTAATCCTTCTTTCTCGACCCTCTCTCGGCGTCCTGAATGATGACTCAACACGGCGCGCAATTCCCGACCGCTTTTCCGCTTGCACGCGGCATTGGGGGGATTTATAATGCGGAAGGACATGCCACCGGATTCAGCCAGCCTATGGGAAAGCATCCGCGCCACGGAAGCGGAGCGGCAGCGCATCCTCGCCACCCTGCGGGAGGGCGAGCGCCTGCTGTGGCTCGGCCGCCCCAGGCCGGCCCTGCTGCGCCCTACCTTGCTGCTGGTGGCGAGTTTTGTCCTTTGTCGGCTATTCGGGGCTGCGGAGCCGCTCTTCGTGGCCGTCGTCTGCATCATCGCCCTGATTTACCTGGTTCCCGAGCTGTGTTCACGCCTCCTGAAGGTATACGCCGTAACCAACCGCCGTGCCATTGTCCTGACCAGGGGGATTTTCGGCTTCAAGGTCAAATCCTGGGATGTTCACGACTACCTGCGCATTGAGCGCGGGAAGAACGGCAAGGGCAGCATTGTCTATGAGAATGGCAGCTACCGCGCCATCGGGCTGATAGACCTGCCGAACGTGAATGCGGCGGCTGCGCTGGTGAAGGCTCCGCCTTCCGAATCCTCCACCGCACCCATCCCGCCGGATTTCATCCCGGAGGACTGCATCTCCGTGGATGAGAAGCCCATGCCCACCAAGCAAACCGTTCTCCCGGGCTTTCTTTTGGCCTGCGTGGCTGCAGGCTCCATCTGGGCCACCGTGCATACACTCAGGGATGCCATCGGAACCAGCTTCTACTACCTTCCCGCCACCGGCACCGTGACCACCGTGGAGGTCAACAGTAGCATAAGAGGCACCTCCTACACGCCGCGCTACAGCTACATGGTGGATGGCAGGCGCTATGAAAGCGAATCCTATGGCGCATCCCGCTTCAGAACACTCAAGCCGGGAGACACCCTTGACCTGAGCTACCCGCTGGACCGCCCGCAGGATGCCGTGCTGCACGACCCCGCCACCTATTGGATGTTGAGTGTCCTTGGCAGCATCTTCGCCGTAGTCTCTTCCGCGGGTACCGTCAATCTGGCTCGCGAGCTTTTCCGAAGATACCGCCGCCACAAGGCGGGAACGCAGGACTAACCGCCCGCGATGTCAGATATCGATATCAATCCCGAAGGTGGCGGAGAGGCTGGCGGGATCGAATGACGCGGGGCGGGCGAATTCCCCCTGGATGAGGGCGGCGGGGTCCACCGCGCGCAGGGTGAAAAGCAGCGCGGGGTCGCGATCTATCATCACCCCGGCGGCGTAGATGGCAGCGGCGGCGTGGGGGCACGGCTCCGCCCAATCCGGGCAGGTGCAGCCCATGCGCCAGTCCGCGGGCTCGGGGAGCAACCCGGAATCGGGATCGCACAGGCGCTCCAGCACGGCGGCATCCACCCTGCCCTCCATGAGGGAGACCAGTGAATCAATGTGGCCGCGGCAGCTTTCCGCCAGCGTGGTGGTGCGCTCCTCATCCAGCGGCTTGATTTGCAGGCGCACCTCGTAAAGCTCCTGCGCGCTCACCCTGGCGGTGATGAGGCCGGGGGCGAGCCGCAAATCCAGCACGCAGCCGTGGCGCAGCAGGGTGCGGCCGGGGGCCAGGCAGAGGCCGCCCGCCTCACAGCGCGCCAGGTGCTTCATCCACGCGCTGCCCCAGAAATGCTCCGCGAGCTTGCGCGTGGCGGCCACCACGGGCTGCAGCTCCTCGCCGTCCGCCTGCAGCTCCGCCAGGCGCCTCTTGGCCAGCGCCTCCAAATCCGCCGCCCGCAGCCGCGGCTGTTCATCATCACACATGCCCTGCCCTCCAAAAAATCCAGGCGCCCTTCCGGGCGCCCGAAAACAAATAGTACCTAGTACATAGTACCTAGTACATCACTTGGTGACGCTCTTGAAGTACTCCAGCGTCACCTTCAGGCCCTCCTCCAGCGTGTGCTTGGGGGCCCAACCGGCGGCGCGCAGCTTGTCTGCGCAGGCGCGGGAGTGCTTCACATCGCCGGGGCGCTCCGGCAGGTGCACCACCTTGGAGGTGGAGCCGGCGGCATCAATGATGACCTGGGCCAGCTTGTTGATGGTGATCTGGCCACCGTAGCCCACATTGTGCACGCCCGTGACCTCCGGATGCTCCGCCACGAAGGTGAGGCCGCCCACAATATCCTTCACATAGATGAAATCGCGGGTCTGCTCGCCATCGCCGAAAACGGTGATATCCTCGCCCTTGATGGCCTTCTCCATGAAAATGGGCACAGCGGCGGCGTAGGCACCCTTGGGATCCTGGCGCGGGCCGAACACGTTGAAGAAGCGGCACACGCCGGTGTTCACCTGGCCGGTGGTGCGGAACATCTCCAGGTAGTACTCGCCGTCCAGCTTGGTGATACCGTACGGGCTCTTGGGCTCCGGGTACATGGTCTCCACCTTGGGCACCACGGGGTTGTCACCATAGATGGCGGCGGAGCTGGCCAGCACCACCTTCTTCACCTT
Source organism: Akkermansia sp. (assembly GCA_045641125.1). GTDB lineage: Bacteria > Verrucomicrobiota > Verrucomicrobiia > Verrucomicrobiales > Akkermansiaceae > Akkermansia. The sequence continues at coordinate 22,076 of JAZUGI010000123.1, read as the reverse complement.
GGCCTTGGCGGCCTCCTCCAGCACCACCAGCAGACCGTTCACGTTCAGGTCCAGGCATTCGCGGATCTTGCTCATGGATTCCGGCACGCTCACCAGAGCCGCCATATGGAACACGTAGTCCACGCCCTCAATGGCCTTGGCCACCAGCTCGCGGTCTGTGATGGAGCCCTCGAACAGGGTCACCTTCAGGCCGTCCAGGTTTTTCTTGTAGCCCGTGCGGAAGTTGTCCAGCACGCGGACCTCGTCCGCAATGCCCTGATAGTGCTCCGCAATATGAGAACCGATAAATCCGGCGCCGCCGGTAATGAGTACTTTCATGGTGATGAATGGTAAGGTATGCCGCTATTGTATCCCCCCGCGCGCGGGAATTCAAGTGCGGAATCAAGAAATGCGGGCTGTTTGTCCTTGAAAGGCGAGGGCGGCGCCCGTATAATGGCCGCATGCTAGCGGAGATGGCCAGCCAGGTTGCGCATGTGCATGTGGAGACATGTGCCATAGTCTTTGCGCTTGTGTTCTGCTATGCCCTGTGGGGCGGCGGGGCGCTGGTGCGCTGCGCGGGCGGCGCGCTCCCGGCGGTGCCGCAGTATGCCTACAGCCTGTTCCCCACCAAGTGGGACCAGCTCTACACTGCACTGTTCATCCTGTTCTTCGCATTCATCTCCCTGCCGACGCTTGCGAAAACCACAGAGGGCAATGAACCGCTGACCGTGGCGGGCGGGGTGGTGCTCATCCTGTCGCAGGTGCTTCTGTACGCGCCGATGCTCATCCGTTTCGCCATGCTGAAACCGTGGTACCGCCCGCGCTATTCGGTGGTTCAGGGAATTTTGCTGGTGGCGGGCTTCCTCTTTCTCATCCTGCTGACCGCCGGCGTTGTAAACGCCACGGGATTCACGGATTGGCTCATCAACCTCACGGGGTGCCCGGAGGAACAGGACGTGGTGCAGAACATCAAGGACCGGAGCGACCCCGTGCAGTCCGCCACCATAGCCATTGCGGCGGTGCTGCAAGCCCCCCTGTGCGAGGAGTGCGCCTTCCGCGGGTTCCTGTACAACTGCCTGAAACAGCATTGCGGCAAGCTGAGCGCCGCGCTGGGCTCCGCCGTGTTCTTCTCCGCCATCCACGCCTCCCTGCCCCAGCTGGTGCCGCTGTTCATCTTCGGCCTGGTGCAATGCTGGGCGTATGAGAAAGCCAAGTCCCTTTGGCTGCCGGTGTGCATCCACACCGCTTTCAACGCCTACGGCGTGCTGATTATCTTACAGACCTCCTGACTGTGCCCATGGAAAGCCTTTCCCAGTTGGGCGAGAACGCCGTGCTCAACCGCCTGCTCCCCCTGCTCACGCGCAACGGGGACGTGCTGGTGGGCGCGGGCGACGACTGCGCGGTGGTGGCGCGCGATTCCCAATGGGACACCCTGCTGAAGACGGATGCCTTGGTGGAAGGCGTGCATTTCCTGCCCGGCACGGAGCCGGAGCGCATCGGCCGCAAGGCACTGGCCCGCACCGTTTCCGATGTGGCGGCCATGGGCGGCATCCCGGAGCACGCGCTCATCACCGTCCTGGTGCATCCCGGCCGCCCGGTGGAGCTGCTGGAGGGCATCTACCGCGGCCTGGCCTCACTGGCGCAGCAGCACGGCATCTCCCTGGCCGGAGGCGAAACCACCTCCCTGCCGCAGGACGGCCTGGCCATCTCCGTGGCGCTTACCGGCCGCGTGGAGCACGGGCGCGCCGTGCTGCGCTCCACCGCTTGGGCGGGAGATGTCGTTTGCGTGAGCGGAAAGCTGGGCGGCTCCTTTGAAAGCGGCCGCCACCTGGATTTCTCCCCGCGCGTGGAGCTGGCGCGCTTCCTGCAGGAGCACGGCATGCGCCCCTCCGCCATGATGGATTTGTCCGACGGCCTGGGGACCGACCTGCCGCGCCTGGCCGCCGCCAGCGGTTGCGGGTTTGAGGTGGACGAAGCGAGCCTGCCGCTGCACGCGGGCTGTACCCCGCGGCAGGGGATAAGCGACGGAGAGGATTACGAGCTGCTGATGTGCTTCCCGCCCAAGCTCTGGGAAACGGTGCGAAACGCCCCGCTCCCCACCCCCCTGACCGCCATCGGGAAACTCACCGCGGAGACCTCGCAAGACCTCCCCTCCGGCTGGCAGCATTTTGCCCGCTGAACCCCTTGATTCTCTTCCCCCTGCGCATAGTCTAGACTAACTATCGTTTATTGCCCGAAAATAGTTTTGTATGCGTATTATCAATATGTTAGACAACGCGTGAAAAATGTTCCACAGGGTATTGCCGGGCTCCCGGGCGCAGTCATTAAACAATCAAGCAAACTTAAAATTCACCCCTGTTTAAGCCCTATTTTTTTTCATCGTGTGGAACGCTTATGGAACATGGCAAATCGAGCGGGCCGGTATCGGGGCGCAAAAAAAAATCTTTCCCAGAATCGGGGGGGCGTGGCATAGTTCACTCCGCACCCGCCCCCCGTCAGGACGGAGGTGGGAAACAGGACGAATCTATTACAGGAAACCAAGAGATACATGGAACGGGAGGAACAGTTGAGCCGACTCTGGACTGAAGTGGTCGGCGAGATGAAGAGGCTGGACGGCGGAGACTCTTTTGGCATTGATGCCTATATCACCCCTCTGGAGCTCAAGGAGGACGATGGCAGCACGCTGGTGCTCACCTACCCTGCGGATACGCTCATCGACTGGGTGGAGCTCAACTACCAGGACCGCATTGTCTATGCGGCCACGAAAGTGCTCCAGGCACCGCGCCAGGTGGTGTTCGAGCAGCGGGACGGAGCTCTTGCCGCCCCGGCGGTGGAACAGGTGGAAGACCCTGCCCCCGCAGTGGTGCAGCCGCAGCCCAAGAAAAGCAGCGGCAAGAAGAAGGCGTACGTGAGCGGGCTCAATTCCTCCTTCACCTTCGAGAACTTTGTGGTGGGCGGCAGCAACGACTTTGCCGCAGCCGCCGCCAAGGCCTGTGCCGCGTGCCTGCAGGAGATGCCCTACAACCCGCTCTTCATCTACGGCGGCCCCGGGCTGGGCAAGACCCACCTGCTGCACGCCATCGGCAATGCCATTCTGGAGAGCAACGAGAAGGCGAAGGTGCTCTACCTCACGAGCGAGGTGTTCGCCAACGACTATATCGAGGCCATCAGCAACGGTGCCCGCGCCATCACGGAATTCCGCCGCAAATACCGCAAGGCGGATGTGCTGCTCATCGACGATGTGCAGTTCCTCGGCCGCGGCATCAAGACGCAGGAGGAGTTCTTCCACACCTTCAACGCCCTTTTCGGCAGCGGCAAACAGATTGTGCTCAGCGCAGACTGCCCCGCTTCTGAAATCACCAACCTGGAGCCGCGGCTCAGCTCCCGCTTCCAGCAGGGTATGACCGTATCCGTTCGCCTGCCGGACCTGGAGATGCGCACCGCCATTCTGCGCAACGTGTGCCGCCAGTGGAAGAGCGAGCTCATCTCCGATGACGTGGTGAACTTCCTGGCCCGCAACATCACAAGCTCTGTGCGCCAGCTGGTAGGCGCGTGCGTGCGCCTTATCACCTTTGCCTCCTTCTCCCAGCGCCGCCCCTCCGTGCAGGAGGCCCGCCAGTATATCAGCGATATCCTGCGCGATGACAAGGGCGGCAAGGTTACGGTGGAGGACATCCAGAAACTGATTGCGGGAGAATTCAACCTGCGGCTCTCCGAGCTCACCGGCCCCCGCCGCACGGCAAGCGTGGTGCACCCGCGTCAGGTGGCCATGTACCTGGCCCGCAAATTCACGGGCAAGTCCCTGCAGGATATCGGGGCGGCCTTCGGCGGGCGCAGCCACGCCACGGTGCTCAACGCCGCCCGCAAGGTGGAGGAGGATATGCGCCAAAACGAGGAGCTTGCCGCCCTGGTGAAGAAAATGAGCGCCGAGCTGGCGTAAGACCCGCCCTTTCCCCCAAATGCACCAGGCCCCGCTGCATGCTAGCAGCGGGGCCTGGTGCTTATATACAATAAAGGTGGAAACCTGTCAGGCGGCGGGCTTGGAGTTGTCGTCCTCCTTGTCGGCGGGTTCCTCCTTCTTTTCCGTCTCCCTGGCGCTGTTGTTGAGAGCGTCCTCGAACTCGCGGCGGGCCTTGCCGAATTCGCCCAGGCTGCGCCCGAGCGCGCGGGCAATGTCCGGCAGCCGCTTGGCACCGAACACCAGCAGGCAAACGAGAATCAGGATACCCCACTGCAGCGGGGAGGACAAGATGGCCAGCGTGTTCATGGCAACCATTCTACCGCCCTTCCCCCGTGGCTGACAAGCAAAAAAGAGGTTCATCAATGACGCGGGCGGTATCTTGACGCATGGGGCGGGGCTGTGCTAACCTAACAGGCGTGAACGGGACACGCACCATCTTGGCAATCACCCTGGCGGCCATTCTGCTGCCGGGCTGCAGCGTCTTCCAGCAAACCAAGCGGGTGACGGAGGCGGAGCGCAAGGAGGAAATGCACCGCACGCCGCCGCCGCTGCACCTGGGGGCCGTGCACCAGGTGTTCCCGGAAAAACACTTTGCACTGCTGCGCATCATCGGTCCCATGCCGGCGGAGGGCACCGTGCTCATCACCCACCCGCCGGACGGCGCCACGGACCGCATCGGCAACCTGCGCGTGTCTTCCGGCCAGAACTCCCGCAGCAACATCATTGCCGCAGATATCCGCTCCGGCACCGTCATCAAGGGTGACCGCGTCTTCCAGTACCGCACCGTGGCCATAGAGGACGAGGAAGAGGAGAAGCCCCGGACGGAGGAAGGCGCAGAGCAGCCCGCCACCGGGGAAACCGCGGCGGAAAGCAATCCGGAAACCGCGCCGGCGGTGCCCGCCCCGGAGCTTCCGGAACCTGCCGCCCTGCCCCACCCCGAACACTCGGACATTGCTGATGCCGTGCTCAACAAGACGGATGAGGAACCCAACACCGTGGACACCACCGTCATCCCGGAGGCAGAGCGCATGCAGCAGGAGAACCCGGAGGCCACCAAACTCATCGACGATGTGCCGGATACCATCCACGGGTGGGAATAAGCCGCGCGCAGAGTATGTCTGCATACTTGTCAGCGGCAGCCGGGGATGGTAGAATGGCGGCATGAACAAGCAAGCCATCCTGTGCGCCGCCGGGCTGATGTGCCTCTCCGCCGCCTCCGCCACGGAAGAAGAGATGAACAACGCGCTGAGCGTGTGGAACCAGCAGTACGGTGAGTACAAGGCCGCGCTCCAGTTCGCCACCACGGAGGAGCAGCGCGCCTTGGTGAAGGAGCCGGACGGCTCGGAAATTGCAGACACCCTGTGGAAATCCGTTTCCGCCAAGACCGGGGCGGCAGACAAGGAGAAGAAGCCCATGTACGAGTTCGACGAGCCCTGGGCGGCCCCGGCGGTGATTTGGTTTGTGCAGCATCCGGAGGCCCTGGCGCAGGCGCTCTCCAAGAAGAAGAACCCGCAGAAGGAGATTTCCTTCTATGCGGACCGCCTGATGAACGCCCTGCACCGCGTGCACTACGCCAACCCCGGGGTGGGTGCCGCCTGCGCCAAACTGGCGGAGGGCAGCACCGCCCGCGAGTATGAAATCCTGGAGAAAATCTACAGCCGCAACCAGGACAAAAACGCCCGCGGCTGCGCCGCTCTCGGCATGAGCCTTATGCTCAGCAACCCCCTTATCTCCAGCATTGGCGGCAGCGAGGCCGAGGTGCGCGCCAAGCGTGTCTACTACCTCAAGCAATCCCTCACCCTCACGGATGATGACGTTATGTTCGGCAGCGTGCGCCTCTCCGAGGTGGCATCCGAGCAGGCATACCGCCTGCGCCACCTCATGCAGGGCTGCGTGCCCCCGCAAATCACGGTGAAGGACATGGGCGGCACCACCGTCAAGGTGCCGCAGCAGGGCAAGCCCCACCTCCTCCTCTTCTGGGCCCCGGAGGAGGAAACCGGGGCCTCCATGGTGCAGAGCATCGACAAGCTGGCCGCAGGCAACCCCGGACTGGAGATTGTGCCCGTCACCCACTTTGCCACGCCGGATGCCGTGCAGCAGCTCCAGGAGCAGGGTATCAGCCGCACCTGTTTCGATGATGCGCAGGGCACGGCCGCCCGCGCCTACCGCATCTCCACCCTGCCCACCGTGGTGCTGGTGAGCGCGGACTGCAACATCCTTTACACCGGTGCGCCCAACATGCAGCTGCAGGCCAAGATAGACGCCTGCACGAGCCAGCAGCCCAAGAAGGAGCGCCCCCGCGTGATTGTGGAGGAGAAGCCCGCGGCAAAGGAAAAAGCCGCGCCGCAGGAGCCTGCCCCCCTGCAGCCCATGCCTCAACCGAAGGGCGATACGCCCCCTGCGCTGCGCGACATGCCGCAGTTCGATGCCCCGCTTTAATCTTGGCAAAAACGCCCCCCTGTGCTAGGTTGAGGATATGAAAGCCTTTGCCAATCCGGTGCTTCTGCTGGTGTCCATCGTGATGCTCGCCATGCAGGTCCACTACTCCGGGGAAGTTGCCCCGGAGGCAGCCGCAAATATCTCTGCGTGGGTGATGACGCTTTGCGCGGTTGGCCTGCTGGTGAACGGCGCGCTTGCCGTCTCCCGCGCGCTGGCGCACCGCGGGGGGGTGCTCATGCTGGCGCTCTGGTCCGTCTTCTACCTGGTGCTGGGTTCCGCGGCCTGGGTGCTCTCCACCCATACGGACGAAGCCGCCCGCGAGGACGCCGCCGCGCTCAACACCATGCTTGCCGCCTGGCAGCGGGATGATGCGGAATATCCCTTTGCCGTTTCCGCGGAGCAGACGGAAAGCCTGCTGACCCTCGCCGCCAGGAGCGGCCGCGTTTCCGTGGTTCAACAAATCCTTTCCCTGCCCGCCGCCGCATCCCACACGGAGGCATTGCAGCACGCCGCGCTGGCAGCTGCGGAAGCCGGGCAGACGGATACCCTGCAAAACCTGCTGAACGCCGGGGTGGCGGCGGATGCCCCCTGCCAGGGCAGCACCCCGCTGCATGCCGCCGTGGTGAACGGCCGCATCCGCACCGCGCAGATGATTCTGGAGGGCGGCACCAAGCCGGATGCGGTGGATGCAGAGGGCTACACCCCGCTGATGCACGCCGCTGTGAACGGGGATGTGCCCATGGTGAAGCTCCTGCTCAAGCACGGGGCAAATCCCGCCGTCAAGACTCCGCAGGACGGCCGGGATGCGGCCTCCATGACCAGCAGCGAGGAGATAGAAAACCTGCTGTCCCCGGCACAGAACGCTGAAGGAGAAAATTAATGAAACGGACGACTCATATTTTCAGGTTGGAGGGTTTGCACTGCGCCTCATGCGCCGCCAAGGTGGAATCCTCCGTGCCCAAGGTGGACGGCGTGGAAAGCGTGGAGGTCAACCTGGTGGCCGGCCTCATGCGCGTCTCTGTGGATGGCGAGTGCGCGGACGCGGCCCAAATTGAAGCCGCCGTGGCCGCCGCCGGATTCAAGGCGGAGCTGCGGGACCCCGGTGCACCCGCAGAAGCACGCCAAAAGCCCAGCTGCCTGCCCTGGGTGCTCTCCCTCGTCTTCCTGCTGCCCCTGCTGGCCCTGCACTTCCACCTGTTCGGCACCGGGAGCGATACCGCGCTGTGGGAGCTCCTGCTGCTTCTGCCCATCCTCTATTTCAACCGCGGCTTCTTTGTGCGCGGCACCCGCGCCGCGTTGCACGCCGCGCCCAACATGGACACCCTGGTGGCCCTCGGCGCCGCCACCGCAACCATCTACAGCATCGTGGACCTGGCCTTCCTGCGTTCGGGCCCGGGCTATGCAGACACCGCCGCCATGATCCTCACCATCGTGGCCTTCGGCAACTGGCTGGAAGCCATGGTCACCGCCGGGGCGGGCGACACCCTGGCCGCCCTGCGCCGCCGCATACCCGCACGCGCCACCATCCTGCGCCGGGACGGCACGCAGGAGGATATCCCCGCCGAACAAATTATGCCGGGCGATGCCCTGCTGGTGCGCCCGGGCCAGCTGGTGCCGGCAGACGGCACCGTGCTGGAGGGCGTTTCCGAGATTGACGAATCCGCCTTCACCGGGGAAAGCGTGCCCATGGTCAAGGAAAAGGGCCACCGCGTGTATGCCGGCACCATCAACGGCAGCGGCCCCCTGCGCATTGCAGCAGACGCCGCTCCGCAGAAATCCGCCCTTTCCCACATCATCCGCATGGTCGGTGAGGCGGAGGTTGCCAAGCCCCCCATGGCCCGCACGGCGGACCGCGTGGCAGCCTGGTTTGTGCCTGCGGTGATTGTGCTGGCATGCCTCACCGCCATCATCTGGATATGCAGCTACGGCGATACCGCCTTTGCACTTCGGCGCGCCATCTCCGTGCTGGTGGTGGCATGCCCCTGCGCCCTGGGGCTGGCCACGCCCATTGCGGTGATGGTGGCCGCCGGGCGCGCCGCGAAGGAGGGCATCATCTTCCGCAGCGGAGCCGCCATGGAGAACGCCGGGCGCGCCACCGTGGCCGTGCTGGACAAGACGGGCACGCTCACCCTGGGCCGCCCCAAGGTGTGCGGCACCCTGCCCATCGGCATCAGCGAGAAAGAGCTCCTGCAGCTGGCCGCCGCCCTGGAAAGCACCACCAACCACCCCTACGCCGCCGCCGTGTGCGCCGCCGCTCCGCAGAACATCCCTTTCCGCGCGGAAAACATCATCCCCTCTCCGGGCCGCGGCGTGCAGGCCACGGTCAAAGGCTATCCCTGCGCCGCGGGCAGCGCCCTCTTCATGAAGGATTTGGGCATTGACATCTCCTCCGTGGACCTGTGGGACATTCCCGCCATTGCCAGCCCTCTCTATGTGGCATGCAAAGGCTCCGTCTGCGGCGTGATTGCCGTGGCGGACCCCCTGCGCAGCTCCGCCACGGATGCCGTGAAGGAGCTCCGCCACTGCAAAATGAGGATCATCATGGTCACGGGAGACAACTCCCGCACCGCCAACGCCTGCGCCAAGGTCTGCGGGATCGACCGCGTCCACGCGGAGGTGAAGCCGCAGGGCAAGGTGGAGCTGGTGGAGGAATTGCGCGCCATGGGTGAGAATGTCCTCATGATAGGCGATGGCATCAACGATGCCCCCGCCCTGGCTGCGGCAGACACCTCCATGGCCGTGGGCATGGGCACGGATGCAGCCCTCAACAGCGCCGGCATCATCCTCTCGCACGATGAGCTCACCTGCGCCGCGAGGGCCGTCAAGCTCAGCCGCGAGGTCACGCAAAACATCCGCCGCAACCTCTTCTGGGCATTCATCTACAACGTCATCGCCATTCCCGTGGCCGCCGGGGCCTTCTACCCGCTGTTCCACTGGACCCCCACCCCCGCCATGGCCGCCGGGTTCATGTGCCTCAGCAGCCTCAGCGTGGTCTTCTCCGCCCTTTCCCTGCGCAAGAGGGACGAGGATGGCGAAACCCATGAATCCAAAGGCAACGCCAACGAGGGTTATTGATTCCCTTTTCCCTGGCGGCATACGCATGCCCCGCCCCGGCGGGGCAGCCGTATTTATTTCGGTTTCCTTACATAATTCTGCTTGAAATCGGGACGTCTTGGGGTATAATTCACGCGCAACCATGATTGACCAGCTGCGCAAGAGACTTTTGGACCGGGAGCACCCGGTACGCATTCACCTGATAGGCGTTGCCGGGGCCGGGATGAGCGGTCTGGCACGCATGCTTCTGGAGATGGGGCACCGCGTGAGCGGGTGCGACCGCGTGACGAGCGAGGAGACGGAGCGCCTGCAGCAGGCGGGGCTGGCGTTCTCCTGCCCGCACAACCCGGATGCCGTGAAGGATGCGGAAGCGGTCATCTACTCCAGCGCCATCCGAGAGGACAACGTGGCGCTCTCCGCAGCGCGCGCCAACAACTGCCTCTGCCTGCGCCGCGCGGAATGCCTGGCTGCCATCCTGAACAACAAGAAGGGCGTGGTGGTGGCCGGCACCCACGGCAAGACCACCACCTCATCCCTCACCGCGCACCTGCTGCGCGAGGGGCGCCTGCGCCCCTGCCACTATGTGGGCGCGGAAATCCCCGTGCTGGGAGCCAACGCACACTGGAACGAGGACAGCGAGTACCTGGTGGCCGAGGGCGACGAGAGCGACGGCACCCTGGTGAACTACATCCCGGAGCACAGCATCATCCTCAACATTGAAGCGGAGCACCTGGACTTCTACCGCGATTTGGACCACATCAAAGAGGTCTTCCACACCCTCTGCAAGCAGACACGCGGCAAAATCTTCTACTGCAAGAGCGAACCCGGCGCGAACGACGTCTGCTCCCGGTACCCCAACAGCGTCTCCTACGGCTGGCAGGATGCGGACTACACCGCCACCGACATGACGGTGAAGCGCGGGCGCACCCTGTACACCATCAACCACCTGGGCAAGCCGCTGGGCCGCGTGGAGCTGGGCATTCCCGGCCGGCACAACGTGCTCAACTCCCTGGCGGCCACCGCCGCCGCACTGGAAATGGGGTGCGACTTTGCCAGCATCACGCGCGGGCTGGCCTCCTTTGCCGGGGCGCGCCGCCGCTTTGAAACCAAGTACCTTTCCAACAATTTCCGCATTGTGGACGACTACGGCCACCACCCCACGGAGATTGCCGCCACGCTGCAAACGGCGCACAGCCTGAAACCCAAGCGCCTGGTGGTGCTCTTCCAGCCGCACCGCTACACGCGCACCCAGCTGCTGCGCGACGACTTCGGCAAGGTGCTGCAGGCGGTGGACAAGCTGTACGTGGCGGATGTGTACCCGGCCAGCGAGCCGCCCATTCCCGGCATCAGCGGCCAGACCATCGTGGATGCGGTGGCGGAGAACGGCCCCGTGGAGGCCCAGTTCCTGCCGGACCTCTCCATGGCGCACCACGTGGTGGGCAACCAGCTGCAGCCGGGTGACCTGTTCCTGACACTGGGCGCGGGCAACGTGCACGAGGCAGGCTCCCGCATTGCCAAGGACATGTGCCTCATGGCCGCCATGGTGGCGGAGTGCGGCACGGACCTGGAGTACCGCCTCTACGAGCCCATGAGCAAGCACACCACCCTGGGCGTGGGCGGGGATGCCCAGTACTGGGTGGAACCCAAGACCTTTGAGGCCATGCAGGCCGTGGTGAACTTCTTCAAGGACCGCAACCTTCCCGTGCACACCGTGGGCCGCGGCTCCAACCTGGTGGTGCGCAACGGCGGCATCCGCGGCGCCGTGGTTCACCCGGCGGCGGGTATCTTCGAGAAACTGGAGCTGCAGGGCACGCACATTGTGGCCGGGGCCGGCGTGAAGCTCAAGAAGCTGGCCGCCTTTGCCGCCAGCCACGGGCTTTCCGGGTTCGAGTGGATGGACGGCATCCCCGGTTGCGTGGGCGGCAGCCTGCGCATGAATGCTGGCTGCATGGGCGGGGATATGTGGAGCGTCTTCCTCTCCGCCACCGCCCTCAACGAGGACGGCGAGCTCGTGGAGTTCGAGAAGGACCAGATGCAGGGCGCACAGTACAGGCTCATCCCGGAGTTTGAGAGCAACACCGTCATGCAGGCCACCTTCGTGGGAACCCCGGCGGATGCCACCGCCATCGGCGCCGCCACGGACGACTACCGCAACCGCCGCAAGATCTCCCAGCCCAAGGAGCCCAGCGCAGGCTGCACCTTCGTCAACCCGGAGGAAATCCCCGCAGGCAAGCTTATCGAGGAGCTCGGTCTCAAGGGCTGCTCCATCGGCGGCGCGCAGGTCTCCACCAAGCACGCCAACTTCATCGTCAACACCGGCAACGCCAGCGCCACGGATGTCACCCAGCTCATCGACCTCATCCGCGAGAAGGCCAAGACCGAGCGCGGTATCACCCTGCGCACGGAGGTCCACGTCATCGGCGACCGCGAACCCCAGTTCTAACACCCCTTCCATATTATGAAAACATTGTCGAACGATACAAGGATAGCGCTGCTCATGGGCGGCCCAGGCTCGGAGCGCGAGGTCTCCCTCGTCTCCGGAAAGGCCGTGCTGGAAGCCCTGCAGCAGGAGGGTTTCACCCATGTCACCCCCGTGGTGGTGGACGATGAGCGCCCCGCCATCCCGGAAGGCACGGAGCTCTGCTTCAACATCATCCACGGCACCTACGGAGAGGACGGCGGCCTGCAGGCCTACCTGGAGGAGCTGGGCATCCCCTACACCGGGGCCGGCGTGCAATCCAGCCGCAACTGCTTTGACAAGCTGCTCACCAAGGCGGTGTTCGAGGCTGCGGGCGTGCCCACCCCCAAGGGAGAAACCGTGCCGCATGATGCCTTGCCCACCATCCCCTGCCCCTGCGTGATCAAGCCCCCGTGCGAGGGCTCCTCCGTGGGCGTGGAGATTGTGAACGACCCCGCGGACCTGCCCGCCGCCATGCAGCGGGACGCCCGTTTCAAGGGAGACCTGCTGGTGGAGGAATACATCAAGGGCAAGGAGCTCACCGTGGCCATTTTGGACGGTACCGCCCTGCCCGTCATCCATATCTGCCCGCGCCAGGGCTTCTACGACTACAAGAACAAGTACCCCTCCATGACCGGCGCCGTGGGCTCCGACTACATCTGCCCCGCCGATATCACGGAGGAGGAGACGAAAGCCGTGCAGGAGGCCGCCCTGGCCGCCTACCGCGCGCTGAAGGTGGAGGTTTACGGCCGCGTGGACGTGCTGCTCACGGACGACGGCAAACCCTATGTGCTGGAAATCAACACCATCCCCGGCATGACGGGCGCCTCCCTCTTCCCGAAGGCGGCCAAGGCCGTGGGCATCTCCTTCGGCGAGCTCTGCCGCAAGATTGCCCAAATCTCCCTCAACCAGCCGCGCGGCTAGCCGCCGCAAACCATCCCTCCACACCGCATGAAGCGCAACCGCAACAAGTACCGCAAGGCTGCCAGCAACGTGCGCACCGTGGAGGGCAGCCTCTCCTGGAGCGAGCGCATCTTCAGCGCCCTCACGTTCAGGCGGGCCAAGACGCGCGCGTGGACCTGGCTGCGCCGCGCCCTCATCATCCTGCCGGTGGCCCTGCTGCTCTTCTGGGGCGTGCGCTATGCCATTGCCAAGGCCTACCGCATGGGGATAGACAACATCACCTACGAATCCACCCACAAGATTCTCACGCGCGAACAGGCGCTGGACATCCTCGGCATAGAGGGCAGCATCAACCTCACGGATTTCAACCCCGGGGACTGGGAGCGCAAGCTGGAGGCCAACCCCTGCGTGGCCTCCGCCAACATTCACGCGGAGCTGCCGCACACCCTCCACATTGAGCTGGAGGAGCGCATCCCCGTGGTCTATGTGGAGATGGAGAGCGGCGCGGACACCGGAAGGCGCCAGAAGCTCTACATGGACCAGAACGGCCGCCTTTTCCCGGTGGTGAAGGAGTACCACACGCGTTTCACGAACGTGCCGGTGTGGTACCTGCAGCCGGGGGATATCCAAGAATTCCGCGTGGGTGCGGAGGTGGTGGAGAAATCCTACCGCCCCATTGTGGAGCTGGTGGCGGCCGCCAACCACTACACGCTGGAGGAGATTCCCTCCATCCGTGAAATCTTCCGCCCCAAGGAGTGGAAAATCATCCTCACGCTGGACAACGGCGCGGAGGTGCTCATGCAGGTGTACGACATCAAGGGGCAGATGGAGCGCCTGGCCATGATTGTGGAGCACGCCGCCGCCGTGGGCAAGCGCCCCGTGAGCATTGATGTGATTCCGCGCATCAACCCCACGGTCATCTACGCGCCGGAGAAGAAGTGAGCGCCATGCGCACCCGCATCTCAGAGCATGTGCTCCAGTTTGCCTTTCCCGCAGGCACATCCCGCGGTGTCTACACCACCCACCGCACCTGGCGCGTGGAGCTGCAGGGGGATGACGGCCGCGTGGGCATCGGCGAATGCGCGCCGCTGCCGGATTTGAGCTGTGATGCCCTGCCGCCGGAGCAGTACCGCGCCAAGCTGGAGCAGGCCTGCGCCAAGCTGGCGGCCACGGGGGAAATCCCCGCAGAGGAGCTGCGCGCCTTCCCCTCCATCCTCATGGGTCTGGAAACCGCCGTGCAGCACTTGCGCGCGGGCGGCTGGCAGCTCTGGGATTCACCCTTCAGCCGCGGGGAGGAGGGCATCCGCATCAACGGCCTGGTCTGGATGGGGGATTTCCCCACCATGCTGGAGCGCCTGGAAAGCAAGCTGGCCGCGGGTTTCCGCTGCATCAAAATCAAGATTGGCGCCATCTGCTGGGAGCGCGAGCTGGAGCTGCTGCGCCGCATCCGCGAGCGCTACTCCCCGCAGCAGGTGGAGCTGCGCGTGGATGCCAACGGCGCCTTCTCACCCCAGGATGCCCCGGCGCGCCTGCAGCAGCTCGCCGCCTTCCATATCCACTCCATCGAGCAGCCCATCCGCGCCGGGCAATGGCAGGCCATGGCGGAACTCTGCCGCCTCTCCCCCGTGCCCGTGGCGCTGGATGAGGAGCTCATCGGCGTGAACTCCCCCGCCCGCAAGGCAGAGCTGCTGGATACCGTCCGCCCGCCCTACATCATCCTGAAACCCACGCTGCACGGCGGATTCGGCGGCGCGGAGGAATGGATGCGCCTGGCGGATGAGCGCGGCATCCGGTACTGGGTGACCTCCGCCCTGGAATCCAACATCGGCCTCAACGCCATTGCCCAGTGGTGCGCCGCGCGGCCCCACCCCATGCCGCAGGGGCTCGGCACCGGGCAAATCTACACCAACAATGTTGCACCCTTCCCGCTTGCCATCCGCGGCGAACGCCTCTGGTTCGACCCCGCCGCCGCCAAGCCCTGCACCGGGCTGAACGCCTTTCTGGACGAGTGGAACAGCCCCGCGGATTCCATCACCGTGCACACCTCCGGCTCCACCGGCAAACCCAAGCCCATGCAGGCCCCCAAGGTTTTCATGGAGGCGAGCGCGCGCATGACCTGCCGCTTCCTGGGCTTGAAAGCGGGTGACACCGCCCTGCTCTGCCTGCCGCTGCGCTTCATTGCCGGCAAGATGATGGCCGTGCGCGCCCAAGTGGCCGGGCTGCGGCTACTGGCCTGCGAGCCCTGCGGCCACCCGCTGCGCGGGCTCGCGGAATCCCCCCGCTTTGCCGCCATGGTGCCGCTGCAGGTATACAACTCCCTGCAGGTGCCGGAGGAGGCGCAGCTGCTGCGCGGCATCCGCCACCTCATCATCGGCGGCGGGGCCGTGGATGATGCCCTGGCCGCCCGGCTCAAAGGTTTCCCGAACGCCGTGTGGTCCACCTACGGCATGACGGAAACCTTCTCCCACATTGCCCTGCGCCGCCTCTCCGGCCCGCAGGCGGATGAATGGTACACCCCCTTCCAAGGCGTGCAGCTCTCCCTGAACGCCGCGGGCTGCCTCGTTATCACCGCCCCGCACATCGGCTGCCATGGCCTTGAAACTCACGATATCGCTGAAATGGACGCCCTGGGACGCTTCCGCATCCTGGGCCGCAGCGACAACACCATCAACTGCGGAGGCATCAAAATCCAGCCGGAGCAGGTGGAGGACACCCTGCACCGCCACGGCCTGGCGGAGGTGCTGCTCACCGCCGAGCCGGATGCCAAGTTCGGCGAGAGCACGGTGCTGCTCACCACGGCGGATGCCGCGGAGGCGGAGCGCATCTGCCGCGCCTGCCTGCCCGCCTATTCCGCCCCGCGCCGCATCCTGCACGTGGATGCCCTGCCCCTCACCCCCAGCGGCAAACCCGCCCGTGCCGCCGCCGCGGAAATGGCCCTCCTCCGGAAAAATTGAGCCTGTTGCCCATTTGTTTCACATGTGTCCCAAAGATTGAGTTTGTCTTTTCCTACGCGTTGATAGGCAATCGTTAGGAAAATCGCCCAAAATTGAAGCCCCCTCCTTTGAATTTTGTCAGTAAAGGCGGCCTGAAACGTGCAACCGGAGACGCCATCCACCCCGCAGAGCGGGGTTCGGCATGGAGACGCTAGGACGGTGGTTACCCCCAGCGCTCCCGCACTGGGCTAACTTTGAGTCGCCATCGGAATGGCTCCAGATCTTGCGCGCCGAAGGCGCGTTCTTTCGCCCTGCCCTGCGGGGCATGCGCTTGCGCGTGTGTGACGCATCCTTTCATATGGCAGGGCTCATCACTGTTGCAGTTATGCTTTTGCACCCCGCCTTGGCGGGGTGCCTTCCTTTTTCGAGAGCCACGGGTGTAAACCCGTGGGATAACGAGCGTACAAGTGTCTCCGCCGGGGAACCCCGCCTCGTCGCGCCTCAGCGTGACGAACGGCGGGGTGGCTCCGCTATCCGGTTGCAAGTCTCTGAACCTCCAAGATGCGCTTTGCGTATCATCTCTCCCACCACCCGAATTCATAGGTTCCCCAAATTCTTTGGGACGCACATGTGCGCACCCGAAAGAAATATCAAATCTTGGCTTGACAATGCGGGGAGGTCGCGTATACTATGCGGCGCGCTGCGATGGAAACGCAGCCTACACTGTTATGAAACAAGACATCCATCCCAAGTACAATCCTGTTGTGTTCGTGGACATCACCACGGGCCGCCGCTTCATCACCCGCTCCACCGCCACGTCTGAGAAGACGGAGGTCATCGATGGTGTTGAGCACTACGTGATTTCCTGCGGTATCACCTCCGACTCCCACCCCTTCTTCACCGGTAAGAACCAGTTCGTGGATACGGAAGGCCGCATCGACAAGTTCCAGAAGCGTTTCGGCAGCGTCCGCCGCGCCAAGAAGCCGGGCCTGGCCAAGTAAACGATCAGGAAACAAGTTTTCCCCCCGCGCCGCATGCTTGCCATGTCGGCGCGGCTTTTTTGTGCAAATGGGGAATGGCCGCCTCTTCCGTTGGGTGAAGCCGGCTAGTTCCTTTGAAACGTTGCGTTTTGGCCGGCGTACCTTTTTTGCAGGAATGCGCGCAGGTTCTGTTCGGCAATTTGTACGGCCGCGTTGTCGTGCAGGGCTTGCTCACGCGCCTGCTCCTGCACCGCAAAGGCGATATCGTTTCTCTCCTCTTCCGTTATCTTGTTCCACCAGCCGTCGTCGCTCGCGGTGATAGGTTTCCCCACGGGCTCCAGACTGGTGACGATAATGTTGCAGCGGAGATTCAGCACGTTGTTGGCATCCACGCTTTTTGAAACGCGCATGCCGTATTTTGCCCGGAATTGTTGGGTGTAGTCAAATTTCCAGGTGCTGCCCAGGAAGGTCTTTTCCACATGCTTGGTCGCGTTGATGTTCTTCTCGTATGTGTTGAGCTCCAGAATTTCCTCACCGCCCTCGGTCATGGTGACGGTTATGTCTTTGTAGTGTGGAGAGAACCAGTTCCTTATATCGTTGACGATGTCGCGTACCGGGCCTGCTGTGTCGCTCTCCACTTTCCAGGTCAGGGCTGCCACCGCGAGGATGAGGATGGTGAGTGTGAACCAGCAGCCGCTTTTGCGGCTTTTCCTTGTTTGCTCTTCAGACATGCTTGAAAATTGGGGACGTTTCCCTTATGGTGTTCTAGTTTTTCTTTTGGGCGGCATCGATGATGCTGTCGATTGCCTTGCGCTGGGCATCTGTTTCGCAATGTTTCCGCCACGCGTTCAGTTTGGGCCTGACAATGCCAACGGTGTTGGTGCCATAGGTCAGTTCGATGAGGCGGCGGAAAGCCTTTTTGCCCTCTTTGCCGGTGAAGCGCGTCATGAGCGTCTTCCAGTCCTTCTTTTCGGCCAATTCTCCCAAAACCTTGTTGAGATAAGAATTGAGGATTGTTCTGGGCAGAGGCTTTCGCTCGTTTTCGGCCTTGTCCAGCAGTTCACAGGCTGCGGCGAATTTCCTGTCCTTGAGATGTTCCGTGAGCTTCTCATTGAATTCTTTGGCGGTGCAGTCGCTATTGTTCGCTGAGGTGGCGGTTTGTTTCGTCTTGGCCGGTTTTTCCTGGCGTTTGGGCAGCGGGGAACCCTGCGGTTGATATACTTCAATCCGTCCGTCGGCATCCATGAACGCTATGTCAAAGCCCGTGTTGTCCACAGAACGGAGCTTCTTGTTGCGGAATTCCTCGTAGGGCGCACTGTCATCCCCCTCTTTCAGCAGCAGGAGGGCTCGCCGGTTGCCGTCATGCACCATCGCCCTCGCCAGCAATGAACCGGCCGGCTTGAGGACTTCCTTTATACCCGCGCATCGGAGCTGGACCATCCGCAGCGGGAAATCCGCCCGTTGCGCCACGCCCGGCCCCGCCAAGATGGTATTGTAGCTTGGAGTCAGCGATTCGTAGCCGGGTGCATTGTCTACGGAGAATATTCCCTTCTCAATGTCCCAGCCCAGGGTCAGAAGCTTGGGGCTGAACTCTTTCAAATCCTCTTTAAGGCCTCTATCGTTGGTGATGAGCGCCATTCCTGCTCCCGCGTTCTCCATGCAGCAAATGATGATTTCCCGATCTGCATGGTGTGAAACGGTGGGCGTGGGCAGGATTTCTATTTTGTGTTTGCTGATGAATTTGAGCGCCGCCGCTGCATAGTTCCTCAATTCGTCATCGTTTTGCTGAGTCTTCAACTCCTGATTAACCAAGTACGGCACGCGCAGCTGTCTAAGCAGCGGTGCAGATTTTTCCACGGTGCTCCGGAACTTCGCCTGCAGCCACACGTTCGTGTCCACCAGGCAGCGGTATTTTTGCAAGAATTCTATCATGGCAACACTTGTATGCTGTATTCTCCCCGATGCTGCACCGCATGTCAATTGAAAAAGGCGGCGAGAGGAAACTCCTTGACGCGCGGGGGCTGGGCGGGTATAGTGGGCACACTATGAAATCCCGTTTTTTCTCGATAGGCCTCACGTTGTTTTCTGCGGTGGGGGTGGCGGTGGAGCCGCTGGCCGCGCAGGAGGAAACCTACCCGGCAGAGCTGGTGCGCATGAGCACGTGCCGCTCGGAGCAGGCTCCCTCCGCCATGGTGCGTGAGGATGTGCTGCAGGTGCCGCTTGCCACTTATGCGGATGCCCAGGGGCACCAGGTGGATTTGGTGGGGGCCATCCACATTGCGGAACCGTCCTACTATGCGGACCTGAACACGCGCTTTGCCGGGTACGACAAGGTGCTCTACGAGATGGTGGATGGCGAGGGACTGCCGCGCATGCTGATATTGAAGCGCAAGGTGGAGGCCGCCACGGCCACGGAGGAGGAGAAGGCGGAATACGCCAAGCTGCGCGGCGAAATGGTAGAGCGCAAGGAGGATTCCATCCTGGGTTTCGTGCTGAATTTCCTGTATGATTCCATCTCCTCCCAGATGAACCTGCAGATGCAGTCGGAGGGCATCGACTACGGCAAGGAGAACTTTGTGTTTGCGGATGTCACCCAGGAGGAACTCAGCAAGGCCATGAAGGACCGCGGGGAATCCTGGCTGGGCCTCATTGTGAAGAGTATGATCAGCAACATGGGGGAGCTGGACATCTTTTCCCTGCTCAACCCGGACCCCCGGCTGTACAAGCGCATGATGATGCAGGCGCTCGCCAAGAGCTCGCAAAGCGATTCCGTGATGGAGCAATCCAGCATTGTGGTGGCGCGCAACGCCAAGTGCTTCCATGTGCTGGAGGGCGTGCTCAAGCAGCCGGAGGTGAAGCGAGTGGCCATTTTTTACGGCGCCATGCACCTGCGGGATATGGACGAGCGCCTGAAGAAGATGGGCTACACCCTGCAGAAGGTGGAGTGGCTGAATGCCATCACCTCCACCACTGCCGCTCCCGCGCAACCGCCCGCCCCGGCTCCTGCTCCCGCCGCAGCGTGAGTTTCTAAAATAGTACATAGTACCTCGTACCTAGTAAATTCCCATGCGTCCCGTTATCTACCAGCTTTTTGTACGCCACTTTTCCAACCATGTCGCAGGGGGAGAGCCCTGGGGCAGCCGGGAGACCAACGGCTGCGGCACTTTCGCCGGTGTGAACGATGCCGCACTGTCCGCGCTCGCGGAGATGGGCGTCACCCATGTGTGGTTCACCGGCGTGCTGCGCCACGCCACCCAAACCCCGCACCCCGGCCTGCCGGCGGATCCCGCCTGCACGGTGAAGGGCATTGCGGGCAGCCCGTATGCCGTTACGGACTACTTTGACGTGGACCCCGACTTGGCGGAAGACCCCGCGCACAGGCTGGCGGAGTACGCCGCCCTGCTGCAGCGCTGCCGCCGCCACGGCATGGTGCCGCTCATGGATTTCATCCCCAACCACGTTTCCCGCTGCTACCGCTCCACCGTGCGCCCGGAAAGCAGTTTCGGGGCAGGGGACGACACCGCGCATTTCTTCCTGCGCGACAACGCCTTCTTCTACCTCCACCCGCAGAACAGCGACTGCGGGCTGCTGCTGCCGGAGGGGGCGTTCGCGCCGGAACACGGCCACGGCCGCGTGACCGGCAACAACGCGGAAACCTGGAACCCCGGCGCGTGCGACTGGTATGAAACCGTGAAGCTCAACTACGGGTGCGATTACCGCCAGGGCCCTTCCGGCGTACCCTGGCAGCTGCCGTATCCCGGCACGGAACCGCGCGTGTGGCACATCATGAACGAGGTGCTGGCATACTGGCAGGAGATGGGCGTGGGCGGCTTCCGCTGCGATATGGCCCACATGGTGCCCGCCACCTTCTGGCGCTGGGCCATTGCGCGTGCCCGCCTGCGAGATGAGGACGTGTTCTTCATGGCGGAGGGGTACAACGACCACATGAAGCTCTCCGAGGGAGACGTGCACGACATGCTCCTGTACGCCGGGTTCAACGCCGTGTACCACAGCCCGTCATACGATGCCCTGCGCGGCATCTACGAGCGCGGCGTCTGGGCGAACGACCTGGATGCGCTCAACCACGACCACCTGAAACACTTCTTCCGCGGCGTGCGCTACCTGGAGAACCATGATGAACAGCGCCTGGCCGCCCCCTGCGCCTGGAACGGCTGCGGAGCCGCAGCCGCGCGTGCTCTCATGGCCGCCCAGTATACCTCCACCGCATGCCCCGTGCTCATCTACAACGGCCAGGAATGCGGGGAGGACGCCTCCGGCCCCGGCGGTTTCGGCGGTGACAACGGCCGCACCAGCATTTTCGACTACACCCGCATGCCGCATTTCCAGCATTGGAGCTGCGGCGGCGCATACGATGGCTCCGCCATGACCGCGCAGGAGCGCGCGCTGCGGGAATCCACCGTTGCCGTGCTGCGCCATCTCCAGCATCCCGCCTTTGCCAAGGGCGGCTTCTACGGCCTGAACTGGGCCAACAAGGGAACGCCCCAATTCGGCACGGTTGAGGGGGAAACGACCTCCGGCCACTACCTGTACGCCTTCCTGCGCCACTACCGCAAGGCCAAGGCCACCGTGCTCGTGGTTTGCAACTTCCACCCGGAGCGTGATTTCTCCACCAGCGTGCATATTCCGCAGAACGCGCAGGAATGGTGCGGCAAGAAGCCGGGCCCGCAGGTCTTCCGCGATATGCTCACCCCGGAGGCACCGCCCCTCTCCGCCTCGGCGGAGCAGCTGGATGCCACCGGCCTCCCCATCTCCGTGCCCGCCGGCTCTGCGCTCATCCTGGAATGGGCGTGAAACGGGCGTATGCCACTTATTCGGCTAGTTCCGTTGGCCTGAAATATCCCACATGTGTCCCAATGAATGGATTCATGTTTTGCTGCGAGTTGATAGGCAATCGTTAGGAAAATCGCCCAAAATTGAAGCCCCCTCCCTTGAATTTTGGCAGTAAAGGCGGCTTGAGACGTGCAACCGGAGACGTCATCCACCCCGCAGAGCGGGGTTTGGTACAGAGACGTTTGGATGGTGGTTACCCCCAGCGCTTCCGCACTGGGCTAACTTTGAGTCGCCATTGGAATGGCTCCACATATAGCGCGCCCTTTGGGCGCGTTCATACGTATTGCCCCGCCTTGCGGGGCATGCGCTGACGCGTGTTTGAAGCATCCTTTCATATGGCGCGGTCCATTACTGTTGCAGCCATGCGAACGTGCTTTCCACCCCGCCTTGTGCGGGGTGCGTTCCTTAATAGAGCCACGGGTGTAAACCCGTGGGATAACGAGCGTACAAGTGTCTCCGCCGGGGAACCCCGCCTCGTCACGCCGGCCTGTCTCGGCGTAGCTTTAGCGAAGACGGAA
>JAZUGI010000122.1:0-35025 GCA_045641125.1 Akkermansia sp. | reverse complement strand
TTCCATGGAAAAACCGCTGGTTTGGGCTGTTCCTTTTGTTTTATGTTTTCACAACCAACTCAAAATGAGCATACTGTGATTTTCCGACCTCGGCTCGCCTAGCGGAGTGCACGGAAGTGCGCGCCAGTGCAAGGGTGTGCCGGAAAGGGTGTCCAGGGCGTGCAGTACCGCGAACCTTGCCAAAACTGCCCGAAACACTTTTGCTGAAATATCAGGCGGTTATGAAAACAGAAAAGAGCCGCAGGATATTTTCCTGCGGCTCCGGTTGGATACAGGGAGAGGGATTTGAACCCCCGACCAACTGCGTGTAATTGCGGCGTTGCAACTTGAAATGGGCCGCCGGGATTCAGGCCTGCTGCGTACGCGCTATGTGTATGCAGGACAAACAAGCAAAGCCATGGCTATACACGTGCGTCAGCTTATTTCTGCAGCAAGGCACGCCGTTGTGAATAGTGTGAATCAAGCTATGGTTCGCACCTATTGGGAAATCGGGCGGAGGATTTTTGAAGAGGAACAGCAGGGCAAACAGCGTGCTGATTACGGGAAAGGACTCATTCAGGCTCTATCCCAAGAACTGACCAAAGAGTTCGGAAAAGGGTTTTCGTCCACGAACCTAGCAAACATGCGCCTTTTCTACACCACTTTCCCAATTTTCCAGACGGTGTCTGGAAAATTGAGTTGGTCGCATTATATGGCCCTCTTGCGCGTTGATAATGAGCGTGCCAGGAACTTTTATCTGCGGGAGTGCGAAGCTGCTCAGTGGAGCGTGCGTCAACTCGAACGACAAATTCGCTCTTCCTACTTTGAGCGTTTGTTGGCTAGCGCACATCAAGAAATTGTCCGGGCGGAAGCCGATGCCAGCAACCAGGAAATGCTCATGCGTCCGCAGGATGTCATCAAAGACCCTTATATCCTGGAGTTTTTGGATATGAAGGAGAACAAGGATTATCTTGAACGTGATTTGGAAACGGCTCTTTTGGATAAATTGTCGGATTTCCTCTTGGAGCTTGGGCGAGGGTTTGCCTTTGTCGCTCGGCAACAGCGCATCACAACGGAAAGCGGTCAACATTTCTACATTGACCTGGTGTTCTACAATTTTATGTTGCGCTGCTTCGTGCTGATTGATCTGAAACGTGGTCAATTGACGCATCAGGATATTGGCCAGATGGATATGTATGTCCGTATGTACGATGAATTGAAGCGCCAACCGGATGACGCTCCAACCATCGGTCTTATCCTCTGCGCAGACAATGATAAGACAGTGATGCGGTACAGCTCTTTGAACGGCAGCACTCAATTGTTTGCCAGCAAATACAAGTTCCTGTTACCGACAGAGGAAGAGATACGGCATCTCCTTTCTGAACGCAGCGATATTCCTTCTAATGGCACCAGCAATCAGGAAACATAAGGCGAGCTCGGCGCACCTATCGCAGCCGCCCAGGCCTACCTCATGCTTCGGCTAAGGAAAGATACACGGCGGCAATAATTCTTCTTGAATTTTACCACGGCGTGTGGATAATCCCGCTACCGCAATGTCAAAGAGAACCGTAGGGAATGGGATTGCGAGGCTAGAGCTTCGGAAGCGGGTTTGCCTTACGGTAGGAGCCGGGAGTTTCCCACGCTGTGCCGTCCTCACCGAAAGGCGATTCTCACACCTCATGCAAAGTCTATGATGCCGCTGCCCATTGAACAGATACGCGGCGGGCTTCTGCGCGCGGTATCGCACGCGGGTGCCACCGTGCTCATCAGCGCGCCCACGGGTTCCGGCAAGTCCACGCGCGTGCCGCTCATGCTGGAAGAGGCCGGCTACGGAGAGCGCGGGTGCATTCTGGTGGTGCAGCCGCGGCGTTTGGCGGCACGCATGCTGGCGGGATTCGTGGCGCGGCAGTACCCCTGCCCCCTCGGCCGGGAGGTGGGCTACACCGTGCGATTCGATTCCAAGCGCTCGGACGCCACGCGCATCCTCTTTGTGACAGACGGCATTTTGGAACGCCGCCTCACGGACGACCCGCAGCTGCGCGGGGTGTCCGCCGTGGTGTTCGACGAGGTTCACGAACGCCGCCTTTCCGGGGATTTGTGCCTGGCGCGCGTGCTGCAGCTGCAGGGTTCCCAAAGGCCGGAGCTGGCCGTGGTGGTGATGTCTGCCACGCTGGAGCTGGACAAGCTGCAGGGCTACCTGCCGCAAGCGGAGGTACTGCGCGCGGAAGGGCGGCTCTACCCCGTGGAGGTGGCCTACCGCCAGCCCGTGCCTGTGCGAGACCGCTTTGGCCGCCTGGCCCCGCCGCCCGTGTGGGAGCAGTGCGCCGCAGGCGTGAAGGAGCTGCTGGCGCATGAGGACTGCGGGGATATCCTGGTGTTCCTGCCGGGCGCGTATGAAATCCGCCGCACAGTGGAGATGCTGGAAAATGCTTCCTGGATGAAGGGGCGGGATGTCTTCCCCCTGCACGGCGCGCTGCCGCCGGAGGCCCAGAACCGTGCCGTGGAACGCGGGGAAAGGCCCCGCGTCATCGTCTCCACCAACATCGCGGAAACCTCGCTCACCATTGAGGGTGTCCGCTCCGTGGTGGATGCCGGAACCGTGCGCGAGGCCCGCTGGGAACCTCACCGCGGCCTCTCCACCCTGCACATTGTCCCCATCTCCCAAGCACAGGCGGACCAGAGGGCGGGCCGCGCAGGGCGACTCGGGCCGGGGCGCTGCATCCGCCTGTGGAGCGAGGCGGAGCAACGGCGCCGCCCTCCCTTCCCCTCGCCGGAGGTTCACCGCGCAGACATCTCCATGGCTTTCCTCAACCTGTTGGCCTGGGGCTGTAAATCCCTGCAGGATGTCAAAAGTTTTCCCTGGCCGGACGCCCCCACGGAAACGGAGACGGAACGCGCCTGGCAGCTCCTGCTGGATTTGGGGGCGGCGGGTGAAACCGGGCTCACCGCGCTGGGGCGGCGCATGCTGGCGCACCCGCTGCCGCCCGTGCTGGCACGGTTGATGGTGGAGGGTGAGGATGCCCACCTGGAGCCTGAGATGGCGGCGGTGGCCGCGCTCCTGCAGGGGGAATCCGTGGCGCTGGCAAATGGGCTGCATCCCACCCTGCACGAGCAGACGGACTTTTGCGATTTCCAGGCGGAATGGCGAGCCGTGCAGGCCGCCGCCCGCTGCAACTTTGCCCCGCAGGAATGCACGCGCCTCGGCATCCAGGCGCGCGCCGCCAGGGAAATCATCAAGGCCTGGCACCAGCTCGGCGGCTCGGGGGAGCCGGAAAAAATCTTTTTGCAGAACTTGGCGGATGTGCTGCCGCGCGCGCTGCTGCGCTGCTACCCCGCCAACCTGGCCGCGCGCAACGGCACGGCGGCAAGCACCGCCAGGCTCACCGGCGGGCGCGGAGGCAGCATCGATGCCGCATCCGTGGCCGCGCACGCGCAGTCGTCCCTCTTCCTGCCTGCCGATATCACGGAGATTGGCGGCAAGCGCGTGGAAACGCGGCTTTCCCGCTGCACGCTCATCCCGCCGGAAATCGTGGACACCCGGCAGGTGGATGCCGCCGCGTACGACCCCGCCCGCAAGCGCGTGCTCAATATCCGCCGCACCGTGTACCGTGATTTGGTGCTCGCGGAAAAGGAGACGGGGGATGCTGCGCCGGATGCCGCCGCGCCCATTCTGGCGGACCAGGTGGTGCGCGGCAATTTGAAACTGGAGCAGTGGGACGGCCACGTGCTGCAGTGGATTCACCGCCTCGCCTGCCTGCGCAACGCCATGCCGGAGCTGGAGCTGCCGGAGTTCGGGGAGGACGACCGCCTGGTGGCCATCACCATGATTTGCGAGGGTGCCGTATGTTACAAGGACATTGCCGCACGCCCCGTGCTGCCGATCCTGGCGGAATGGCTCTCCCCCTGGCAGCGTGAGTGCCTCAACAAATACGCGCCCAAGGCCATCAAGCTCCCCAACGGGCGCGAGGTAAAGCTCCTCTACCGCGAGGACGGCACCCCCACCTTCGGCCTGAAATGCCAGCTCCTCTTCGGCGTGCCCCAAACCCCGCGCATTGCAGAGGGCCGCGTGCCCTGCCTTGTGGAAATCCTGGCCCCCAACCAGAGGCCCTACCAAATCACCTCGGATTTGGCCTCCTTCTGGAAAAACGGATACCCCCAGATGAAAAAGGACTTGGCCGGCCGGTACCCCAGGCACAACTGGCCACCCGAGGCACCGGACGCACCGCAGCAATAACCCCGCACAATGATTTGTACATTGTACGGGGTTATTGATACATCTTACACGAGGTGCTTGATGATGGTCTCCCGGTCACCGGGGAGCATGTCGATGACGGGAATCTCAATCATGGTGTAGCAACCGGGCTGCTGCTTGAGGGAGGCGCGGGCCACATTGACCAGCACCTGCGCCGTAAGGGCGGGGTTGTTGATCTTCATGTTGAACTCGAAAAGCTGGTTGTGGGTCTTGCCGCTCACGCCCTTGCGGGTCAGGTTCACGCCATGTCCCACATCGTTGAGGGCATCCACGCTGTCCACGGCAAACACGTGCGTTTCATCGGATGCAAAGTAGGGGTCGGCCTTGATGGCGGCCGTCACCTCGGCAAGGTCGGCTCCTTCCTCCAGCTCCACATACACCATGCGGCGGTGAATGCCTTCACCCACGGGAATGGTCATGGAGAGAGCATCCTTCACGCCCGCCTTGGAGCGCACGCAAACGCTGTGCCCCATGGAACGGCCGGGCCCGAAATTGGTGTAGGAAAGACCCTTGGGCGCAAGGCTCTCCATGAGGGTGCGCACCACGGAATCCGAACCGGGGTCCCAACCGGCGGAGATAATGGCAACGGTGCCATTCTCCTTGGCCACGGGCATGAGCGCGGCGCGGTAATCGAGTATGGAAGTGTGGATATCGAAAGAATCAACCGTGTTGATGCCCATGGAAAGGCATTTCACGGCGTGTTCCTCACAGGAGCGCGTGGGCGTGGCGAGTATCGCCACATCCACCTTGCCCAACTCGGAAATTTCGGTCACCACGGGGTAGGCGGCCAGCTCGGGATAACCCTCCTTGGAAGCTGTGCGGCGCACAATGCCCACGCATTCCATGTCGGGGGAAGCCTCAATGGCCTCCAGTGCGTACTTGCCGATATTGCCGTAACCAACGATTGCTGCTTTAATCTTGTTCATCATCTTGTATGTAGGTGAAGGGTGTAAACGCCGGGGGCGAATATATCATTCCCCGGCGGCGTTGACAAGGCAAACGTATGCCAGGTTCAGTCAAGGACATAGCCGGTGCAGATGCCGCCGCCGAGAAGCTGAAGGGGATTCCCCTCAAGATGGAAGAATGCCGAGCATGCCTGGATGAAGCTCCCATTGAAGAGTTGCTGCGGATCAAGAAAGAATCGGCAGCGTCATCGGCGAGCTTACGGATACCTTGCAATGACATCTTGGGGGGTGAACGGACACCATAAGCTCTTGATGGAGGGAATCGGGAATGGCTCCGGGGCGGCAGGGAAAAAGCATGGACACGGCGCGGGCGGTGCGGTAGAATTGCCGGTGAAATGAAAAGTCTTCTCTTGACCGCATTGTTCGCCATGACCGCCGTTGCCGTTGAACCGAGCGTGCCCTACCCGGGAACGCTGCCCGCCGCCGGGGAGCTCTCCTCCGCATGCACGCCGCTACAGGTGGCTACCGCCGCCGGCACCTACAGCGCAGCCACCCCGGAGCAGTTGCCGGAAGAGGCCGGTATCAAGGTTACCTGCTGCACGGAGCCTGCGGAAAACGCCCACTATGTGCGCCGCACCTACACGCTCACCGCCACCCGGGACACCGTGCTCACGGGTTTCACGCCCATTCAGGTGGAGGGCGGCAGCTACATGATTCCCGGTGAGGTGCCCGGCACACCGCTGGTGGACACCAAGGCACGCCGCTTCTACGGCATTGAGCTGCCCGTGGCACAGGCCGTGGTGAAGGACGGCCAAGGCAGCGTGGGCCTCACCTGCAACCTACCGCTGGCCAAGGGGCAGAGCGTGAGCTTCTCCACGGTGGAGGGCCTCTACCCGGAGGGCCAGCTGCGCCGCGCTTTCCTGGCCTACCTGGAGCGCGAGCGCGCCGTGCCCTACCACCAGGTGGTGCAGTACAACTGCTGGTACGAGTACGGCCTGAACCCCACGGAGGAGAAGCTGCTCAAGACGATTGACGCCTACGGGCGCGAGCTGGTGCAGAAGCGCGGCGTGAAGGTGGATTCCTTTGTGCTGGACGACGGTTGGGACGACTACAACGCGGACCTGTGGCAGCCCAACCCGCAAAAATTCCCGAATGGATTCGCCAAGGTCACCAAAGCCGCGCAGGACATCGGCTCCCACTTCGGCATCTGGATTTCCCCGCTCGGCGGCTACAGCGGCCAGGCGGAGCGCACCCAGCACGCCCGCAACATGGGCCTTATCCCCCAGGATGCCAAGGAGCTGGACCTCTCCTTCCCCGGCTACGGCGATTGGTTCCTGAACCGCTGCCGCGACCTCATGCAGAAGGACGGCAGCAATTTCTTCAAGTGGGACCGCGCGGGCGACGGTGTTTCGCCGCATTTCATGGCGCTGCTGGGCATTTCCAAGGAGCTGCGCAAGGTGGACCCGAACCTTTTCCTGAGTACCACGGTGGGCACCTGGCCCAGCCCGTTCTGGCTCATGTATGTGGACTGCACCTGGCGCACCGGCTCCGCAGACGTGGCGTGGCACGGCAAGGGCAACAACCGCGAGCGCTACATGACCTACCGCGATATGAGCTGCTACCGTGTCATTGTGAAGCGCGCGCCGCTCTACCCGCTCAACTCCCTCATGCACCACGGCTTGGTGCTGGGCACGGAATTCCAGGGTGCACACACCAGTGACGCCCGCCCGGATGGCGCGGATCCCACTATTGCCGCCGCAGAGCTGGGCGGTGCCTGCGAATCCGCCAAGGACCTCTCCTTCCCCGTCAACAACAACATGCGCTCGGATGCCCGCATGCTCTGCGCCAGCGGCGCCAACCAGCAGGAGCTCTACCTCACCCCCGGCATGATGAACGATGCCGCCTGGGATGATGTGGCGGCCGCGCTCAAGTGGAGCCACAAGTGGGCCCCCGTGCTGGCGGATGCCCATTGGGTGGGCGGCGATCCCGGTGAGGGCCGCGTGTACGGCTATGCCGCCTGGCGCGCAGACCGCGGGGCCACGCTTGCCCTGCGCAACCCGGATGACCAGCCGCAGGAAATCGAACTTACCGCCGCCGCCGTGTTCGAGCCCACCGCCAAGGGGGACATCCCCCTGCGCGCCGCGTATGCGGACCAGCGAGTGAAGGAACTCACCATCCCCGCGGAAGGCTCCGTGCGCGTGCGCCTGGAACCCTTCGAGGTTCTGGTGTTCGATGCCGATTTTGCCGCCGCACACTGATTTGCACACCCCGGCCCGCATATCTCTGGTCTCCTTTGAATTTCATCAGTAAAGGCGGCCAGAGACTTGCCCCGCGCTTTCCACTCCTCCCCCTAAATTCACTTGTTCGCCAAATTCTTTGGGGAACATATGCCTCGCTTTTCGATTCATTTCAAACTTGACTTGACGCGGAGGCTGTAGTAGTGATAGGCATGCGAAATGTGTTCCACCGTCTTGTTGTGGCCGGGGGTCTGGCCGCCGCCGCCGGCAGTGCCGCCTCTGCCTTGACCCTGTATGTTGACCCCGTAAACGGCAATGATGCCGCGGATGGCAGCAGCAACACGCCTTGGAAGAGCTTTGCACCGCTCAACAAGCGCACCCTGCAGGCGGGGGACGAGGTGGTGGTGTTCCCCGGCGTGCTCACCGCATCCCTGGCACCGCAGGGCAACGGCACTCCGGAAAACCCGGTAAAAATCAGCTTCCGCCCCGGGCGCTATGATTGGATGCCCGAGGGGCTGGTGCACCGCAAGCTCTATATCTCCAACACGAGCGACCGCCCGGATGAGCCCAAGGCCATTGCCATGGAGTTTTCCGGCGTGCAGCATTACCGCGTGTGCGGGCAGAACACAGATTTCTTCTGCCGCGGCAAGATGATTGAAATCCACTTGGAGGAATGCGACGATGTGAGCTTCTCCGGCTTTTCATACGATTACGTGCGCCCCACGGTGAACGAGTATACCGCCGTGGAGGTGACCCCGGATTACGTGGAGCTGGAGATTCACCCGGACAGCCGGTACGCCATCCGCGAGGGGAAACTCGTCTGGGTGGGCGAGGGCTGGGAGTTCCCTGCGGATGACGGCTGGGCGCAGACGCTCACCCCGGATAAAAAGGCCGTGCGCCGCGGCGGCCCCAAGATTTCCGGCGGCACCGTGGAGGAGGTGGCTCCCCGCAGGGTCCGCCTGCACGGTTCCAAGGACCAGCAGTTCGAGAAGGGCCGCTCCTACCAGCACCGCCGCTTTGTGCGCGATTGCTGCGGCGTTTTCTGCGACCGCTCCTCCAACATCAGCTACAAGGATGTTACCTTCCATTTCATGCACGGCATGGGCGTGGTCTCCCAGTTCTCCCGTGACCTGCATTTCGACAATCTGCGCGTGTACCCCCGCCCGGAGTCCGGCCGCACCTCCGCCGCCTGGGCGGATGTCACCCACTTCTCTGGCTGCTACGGCCAGATTACGCTGGAAAACTGCTATCTTTCCGGTGCCAATGATGATGCCATCAATGTGCACGGCACCCATCTGCGCCTTATGGGCAAGCAGGACGACCGCCACATCACCCTGCGCTTCATGAACGGCCAAACCTTCGGATTCAACGCCTTCCGCCCCGGCGACGAGGTGCAGTACACCTCCACCGCCACCCTGCAGAATCTGGGCAGCGGCAAGGTGGCAGAGGCCACGCTGAGCGCCGACGGCAAGGAGATGCACCTGGTGATGGAGGAGCCCGTGCCCGCCACCGCAGAGGTGGACAAGACCGTGCTGGAGAACGTGACCGCCACCGCTGCGGTGACGGTGCGCAACACGCATGTCACCATGATTGACACCCGCGGTTTCCTGCTCACCACCCGCAAGCCCATTCTCATTGAGAACTGCTATTTCCACCGCACGGGCATGCCCGCCCTGCTGATGGAGGATGATGCCAACTACTGGTACGAATCCGGCCCCGTGCACAACATGACCGTGCGCGGCTGCACCTTCGACCACTGCGCAGAGCCCGTCATTTCCTTCAACCCCCAGGTTCAGCAGGGGGAGGAACCCATCCACAGCAACATCCGCATTGAGCGCAACCGCTTTATTCTGGACAAGGATTACTACCTGGACATGAAATGGGTGGAGGGGCTTGTTTCCACCGGAAACGTTTTTGAGCAGCCCCAAAACGCAACACCCAAGACCACGCAGAAGCACTGCCGCGGCATCGACATCAAGGATTAAGACTTTCCCCAAACATTACTTCAGCCATGAAACTATTCCACAGCATAGCCCTTCTGGCGGCCGCAGCCTGCGCGGCCTCCGCCACCGTTGATTTCCCCGGTGCCAAGCCCGGCTCCGCCAAGGCGGAGGTGACCGCCAAGGCGGCCACCCTGGGCAACAAGATGTTCACGGCCACCTTCAACCAACGCGCCAAGGGAATCACCTTCGGCGGGCTGAAACTGGCGGACGGCACGGAGGTGGCCGCCTCCGGCACGGAGCTTTTCACCATCACCCTGGAGGGCGGCAAGGTGCTGCCGGCCAGCAAAATGAAGGCGGAAGCCATCACGCTCAAGGAGCTGCGGTCTGATTCCAAGGCGGAGCAACTTGGCCGCCACCATGCCGGCAAGGAGCTTACCGCCACTTTCACCGCGCCGGATGGCTCCTTCTCCGTGAAATGGCACGCCATTCTGCGCAACGGCTCCCACTACCTGCGGCAGGAGTTCGATATCACCGCCAAGAAGGATACCGCCTTTGTTTCCCTGCAGCCGCTGGAATACCGCATCAAGCCGCAGGGCGGGCTCTCCATCTCCGGCAACACCACCCACGGCCGCGTGGTGGTGGACGATGCCGTGTTCATCGGCCTGGAAACTCCCATGTCTCTCATGGAAATCAAGGATGGCAACACGGTGACCGGCACCTGGGAGCGCAAGGCCACCCTGCCCGCCGGGGATACATGGAACGTGTCCTCCGTGCTGGGATTCTTCGCCCCGCAGCAGCAGCGCCGCTCCTTCCTGGCCTACAGCGAGCGGGAGAAGGCCGTGCCCTACCACCTGTTCATTCACTACAACGACTGGTATGAGGTGGGCATCCGCCTGCACGACAACAAGGACCCGCTGCAGCGCACCACGGAGAAGATTTCCCTGGCCACCGTGCAGAAGTGGCAGAAGGAGATGTACGAGAAGCGCAAGGTGAGCCTGGACGCCTTCGTCATTGACGACGGCTGGGACGAGTTCGACAGCCTGTGGGATTTCCACAAGGGCTTCCCGAACGGCTTTGCCAAGGTGAGCGAGGCCGCCAAGGCCCAGGGCGCCGGCATCGGCACCTGGCTGGGGCCCGTGGGCGGCTACGGCACCGGCCGCAACATGCGTATCAAGCACTGGAACGATACGCACCCGGACAACAAGATTCAGAACTTCCAGTTCTCCAACAAGGAGTACTTCAACGCCTTCACCGGGCGCTGCAAGCAGATGATCAAGGACTATGACATGTGCTACTTCAAGTTCGACGGTCTCTCCAACCCCGGGTTCCACTCCAAGGGGCCCCGCCAGATGGAGGACACGGAGGGTATCATCAACGTGATCCGCGAGCTGCGCAAGGCCCGCAAGAACCTCTTCATCAACACCACCTGCGGCTCTTGGCCCAGCCCGTTCTGGTTCCATTTCTCCGACGCCCTGTGGCGCCAGGAGGACGATTTCAACCGCAAGGGCAACGCGGGCGACGAACGCGACAAGTGGCTCACCTTCCGCGACCGCCTGGTGCATGAGGTGTTTGTGGAGGGCGCACCCCTGTGCCCCATCAACTCCATCATGGTGCACGGTACCATCATCACCAAGAACGGCCCCCCCAATGTGATGAGCAAGGAGCCCGCCAACTGCATCAAGGAGATGCGCTGCTCCTTCGGCAGCGGCTCTGCCCTGCAGGAAATATACGTGGATGCCGACCTGATGGACCAGGAGAACGGCCGCCTGTGGGACGAGCTGGCCGCCTGCATCAAGTGGATCCGCCGCAACGAGGACGTGCTGGCAGACACCCACTGGGTGGGCGGCAACCCATGGAACGGACAGGACGGCGATATCTACGGCTGGGCGGCCTGGAACAAGGACAAGTGCACCCTTACCCTGCGCAACTCCTCTGCCAAGGAGAAGACCCTGCACACCACCCTGCGCAAGGTGCTGGATGTGCCGCCTGCCATCAAGGGAACCGTCACCCTCAAGAGCTCCTTTGCAGACCAGCGCTCCCTGCCCGCCCTCATCGGCGCCCCGGTGGATGTGGACAAGGAAATCGACATCACGCTGCAGCCCTTCGAGGTCATCGTGATGGAGGGCACCAACAAGCACTGACCGGGCCAGGTACAGGGAGACGCCACCCACCCCGCCTCGCCACGCCGGAGCCTTGAAGAAGGCAGGCGAAACGGCGGGGCGGCTCCGCCTCTACATAGCGGCACCGGGTTCACCGATACCGCGAAGACGGGCACTCGTTACGGAACCTCCAAGATGCGCGTTGCGCAGGAATTCGGCGATTCCCGTTCCAGGGACAGGATGGCGAAAAATCAATAGGCGGTGCGGCGCTGGTAAATACCCTTGGCGTAGCTGCGCTCATTGATGAAATCCTTCATGCTCTTGCCCTGTGCGCGGTACTCGCCGCCAATGGTCAGCAGCTCACCCATCTTCTTGGCCCAAAGCTGCAGGTTGGCATCCGCCGCTCCTTCCCGCTTGTAGGCGTGGGCGCTGTACAGGCGGGCCTTGGCACGGTTGGAATCCTTGAACGCCATGAGCAGGCGCCCGGTCTTCACATCGCGCACCGCGCCCTCTATGCAGATATCACCCTCTGCAAAGTTGGACACGATGGAGGACACGCCGGGCACCGGCATGAAGTAGCCGCCCACCTCAGATGCCACACGCAGGCCGGGACGCTGGGTGCGGAAGTGCACCACAGAGAAATCCATGCGCACGGTGGCCTTCTCCGGGGAGTCCGTGAGCGTCCACCTGTTGATGAGCTTGTTGGTGCTGATAGACGCAGAAATGGCCTTGGTCAGGTAGTCGTGCATCTGTTTCTGCATCAGCGGCACATACTCCTCATGCCCCTTTTCCACCAGGTGCATATCCAGCGGGGCAATGTAGATACTGCCCACGGCTGGCGCATCGTACGGCTGGTCCGGCAGCCAGTAGCCATCCACCGCCACCTTCAGGGAGTGGGTCAGCGGCACATCGTAGAGCCCGCTTTCAGATTTCAGCTTGGATTGCGAGAAACTGCATGATGCCAGCACGAGACTGACCCCCAACAAAACGAAATGGAGTGTCCTAAACATTCTGCCACTGTACCACCCGGCACATGCAAAGGCAAGAAATAAATGTGGGGCACCTGTATGCTGGCTTTGAGAAAAGGCGCCCCACACTTCGCTAGTCCCGGCGGGAATCGAACCCACATTTGCCCTTTAGGAGAGGGCCGTTCTATCCATTGAACTACGAGACCGTATGGATACTAGGCGCCGCAGGCGGAGCGGACGGCGTCTATTTGTTCTGGTGAGAGGTATTTCTCCAGCTCTGGGAGCATGCGGGGGAAATACTCTGCGTTGGACCAACCGTGCAGCGGCTGGGGCTGGGGCTTTTCAAAGGCCCAGAAGGGGATGGGGAGAGCTACATCCAGCACGGTTGGGGCGGCGGGCATGATGCGGCAGAGGGCATCCGCCACCTGCCGGGCCGCGGCGGGGCAGGATTCCAGCACGCGCAGCAGCCACTGGCATGCCAGGTGGTTGGCGGGTATGGCCACGGAGTCCACCAGGTCCTCCAGGCGCTCCTGCGGCAGGTCGCACAGGGGCTGCAAGAGCGGCAGGGCGCGCATATCTGCCAGGCTGAGGATGGAGTTGAGGAGGGGGGCGTTGTCCAGCGCATCGTCCGACTTGATGCAGCGCACGAGCTCGATGACGCCGGAGAGCGGGGTATCCGGGGAGGGCTGTGCGAGGGTGACGAGGTTGAGGGAGGCCTTGCCGCTGACCTCCGGGGCTGGCTCGCAGAGGATGTAGGGGAGGAGAGATTTCCAGCCCTCTCCCTTGCGGGAGGAGATAAAGCGGCAGAGCATCTGCATGCTGGTGCGGCGGGAGGCCACGGAGGTCTTCTCTGCGAAGACGGGGTAGATATCCAGGTTCTCCTCCTGCTTCTCCTCGTCGTTGCTGGCCATGAGGCCGCAAGCCATCATGGCGAGAGGCCACTGCTCTTGGCCGATTTCATGGATTCGCACGGGGTCGTGCGCCATGGCGGCAAGGCGTTCCAGCTCGGAGAGGCTGTCGAAGTTGTCCTGATAAATACTCATTTGGATTTACGATTTACAATTGACAATTTACGATTTTGAAGTTAGCGCGGCAGAGCCGCGAGGGGTCAATTGCTGGCTGGCTGTTGGGGGGCGGAGCCGTTGGTGCCTTGAATCTGGAGGGGGTCATCGGTTCCCACGCCCTCCTGGGCACTCACGTTCTGGTTGAGCCAATCAGTGTTCCCTGCACCGTCCTGAGAGGAAGCCGCGGGAGCAGGTGCGGGAGCGGTGGGAACGGGGGCGTCCACATCCAGCAGGGAGAGGCGGAGGTCCACCACGCGGTCGCGCACGAGCGCGCTGTAGGGGTGTTTTGCCTTGGCCTGCTCGTAGTAGGTGCGGGCGGCATCCTTGTCGCCGGTGGATTTGGCGATATCACCCATGCAGACGAGGGCGAGCGCGGAATAGGGGTTCTCCGGCAGCTCTGCCACGCGCTGCCAGGCCTTGAGGGCGTCCTCGTCCTTGCCGTCGCCCATGTAGTCGGTGGCCACGGCGGCCAGGGCGCGGGCCTTGAGCATGATGTTCTTGGTGGTGGCGGCCACGTTCTCCAGATGGTTGATGGCCACGGCCTTGTCACCGCCGTTGCGCAGCAGGGAGATGCCCTCCAGCAGCTCGCCGGTGGCGGCGGCGGGGGTTCCGGAGTACTGGTCCTTCAACTGCTCCAGGGCCTTGGCGTCGTAGGCTTCCACGGTGGCCACCTTGCCGGGCTCGTCCGCCTTCATGGCAGCCACGGCCACGGCAGCGGCGCGGTGCTGGCGGTCGTTCTTGTTGGAGAAGTAGGCGATGACGCAGCCTGCGGCGATACCGAGGGCGATGCCGCCCCAGAGAAGCTTCTTGTAGTGGTCGTTGAGGAACTGTTCATGCTTGGACGGGCCGAGCTCGATTTCGCCGATGGCCTTGATTTCCTCCGGGGAGAGGGGCATGATATCCTCGTCGTTCTTGTGGTCGTTCATGATTGGTTATTTGTAGATTTCGCTGAGCATTCGGAGGCGGTTGACATCCGAGTGGCTGTTGATGCCGAGGTTGCGGTAGATTTCCAAGGTGGCCTTGGAGCGGTTGAGGGTGTAGAAGTGGATGCCGTCCACCTCGTCGTCGAGCAGCTCGTTGCACTGCTGGCTGGCGTAGTTGATACCGATGCGCTCAATGGATTCCTTGTCACCGCCGGCGCGGAGCATGGCCTTGAGCAGGCGCGCCGGGAAATTGGTGCCGGCGGAGAGTGATGCCATGCGGTGCATGCCGGAGATGCTGGTGATGGGCATGATGCCCGCGATGATGGGCACGGAGATGCCGTACAGGCGGCAGCGCGCGCGGAAATCCAGGAAAGCGTGGTTGTCGAAGAACAGCTGGGTGCAGATGTAGTCTGCGCCCGAATCCATTTTGGCCTTCAGGAAATCCATCTCGCGCAGGCGGTTGGTGGATTCCGGGTGCCCTTCCGGGAAGCCGGCCACGCCGATGGTGAGACGGAAGGGCAGCTTGCGTTCCTCCTCCCACTTGCGGATGAAAGCCACAAGCTGGGCGGCGTGCTGGAAGGCATCCCGCGAGCGGTCGTAGGCAGGGGCATCCTTGGGGGGATCGCCGCGCAGGGCCATGATGGCGCGCGCGCCGGACTGCACGTAGCCCTCCAGGATATCGGCAATCTCCGCCTCCGTGTGGCCCACGCAGGTGAGGTGCGGAATGGTGGCCATGCCGCTGGCCTGAATGCGCTGCACCACATCGCGGGTAAGCTCACGGGAACTGCCGCCCGCGCCGTAGGTGACGCTCACGAAGGAGGGGCGGAACTCCTTGAGCCGCTCCACGGTCTCCAGCAGGCTCGCCGCCCCCTCCGGTGTCTTCGGCGGGAAGAACTCGAAGGAGAAGGAGGGTTTCTCCACAAAGAGACTGTTGCCTGTGGGGTTCTGCGGCATCAGGGCATGGGAAGGGGTTCAAGGTCTGTGGACATGGGCACGGCGGTCTCCGTACCGTCGTCCTGCGGCAGCGGTGCAGCGCTCGTGGGCACCGGCGCGCCGAAGTTGTAGTTGTCCTCGCGCAAATCGCGCACGGTTTCAAAGGGGGTGATAATCACCTCGTCGCCCACGGCGGGCATCTTGTCCTCCGGCAGGATGCCGTTCGTCACGGCGCCATCAGCGGTACTGTTGAAGCTGGAGGGCTTGATCTGGGCACTCACCTGGCCGGATTCCGCATCCACGTTGTCCACCTCTGCCTCGCAGATGATGATGTTGTTGCGGCGCAGGGCCACCACCAGGCCCACGTTGATGGGGGATTTGGTGACGGGCCTGAAGAGCACGGAGTTCCACTGCTGGTCATAGGAAGCCACCAGGCCGATGGGCTTGGAATCCTCCACATCGCTGTCTGCCTGCTTGGCCACGCTTTCCTCCTGCTTGCGGCGGGCGTCGGCGAGCACGCTGCTCTCCTCTGCCTCGGTGAGTTTCTTGAGCCGCTCCTGCTGGGCCTTCTCGGCGGCGGCGCGTGCCTCAGCCACGGCATCTGCCTCATGGGTGGGATCCAGCTCCTCCATACGCTGGCGGTGTTCCTCTGCGCGCTGGTTGTAGGCATCCATGCTCTCGTTTGCCTTGTAGGACTCATAAGCCTCCTGCTGCGCCGGTATCATGAACGCCACTACATAAAACATGAGCCCCACCACCAGGCAGAGCAGCACCAGAATTGTGACGCGAAATCCGTTCATGCGGCACATTCTACCAAAACGTTCCCGCATTTCAAGCCAAGAGTGTGTCAAACCCCGCAACACACGCGAATTTTCGGTATGCCTGTCTTTCTGCTAGACAAGGGGTGAGCGCTGTGATTAAATGCCCGCATCATCTTTCCGAACAGATAAAAACATGAAGTCATACACCATTTTCCAGAAGTCCGACGATGCGACCGTGAACGAATTCCTGACGTGGATGCGCAACCAGGAGCGCGGCGTGTACCGTGCCGCCCTGCGCGAGCTTGGCGCCCTCAAGAAGCTGCGCCCGCAGTTCATGCAGCAGAAGCCCGTGGAGGAGCAGTTCGCCTGGCTGAAGAA
This sequence comes from Akkermansia sp., assembly GCA_045641125.1. Classification (GTDB taxonomy): domain Bacteria; phylum Verrucomicrobiota; class Verrucomicrobiia; order Verrucomicrobiales; family Akkermansiaceae; genus Akkermansia. The sequence goes on along the minus strand of JAZUGI010000122.1, from coordinate 18,583 downwards.
AATGCTTTCCTGGATGCCCGCAGAGACGATTGCGGACCACCTGCTGCAGGTGTGGCTCATCCGCAAGCACGAGCCCATGCTGGTGGCTTTCATCGAGAAGCTCGGCATTGCGCACAACGGCCACGGCGTGGTGGATGTGCTGCCGGAGAAGCTTGACCCGGAGCAGCTGAAGGTGGCGGTGGACGAGCTTTTCGCCAACAACCCCGCCGGTGCGGCTTCCGTGTACCTGCACATGTTCCAGAACCAGACCGAGGAGGGCTGGCCGGAGCTGCAGGACGTGCTTGACAACGACCCCCGCGTGACCCTCAAGTAAGGCGCGCGGGCACTGCCCCCAGCTACCCTTGACGGAGGACGAACAATACATGCAGCTGGCAATGCGCGAGGCCGAGAAGGCCCGCGCCGCCGATGAGGTGCCCTGCGGCTGCGTGATTGTGAAGGACGGCCGCGTGATTGCGCGCGGCTGGAACCAGGTGGAAGCCCTGAAGGATGCCACCGCGCACGCAGAAATGCTGGCGCTCACGGCTGCCCAGGCGGCGGTGGGAGACTGGCGGCTGGACGGCTGCACGGTGTATGTGACCAAGGAGCCCTGCCCCATGTGTGCGGGCGCGCTGGTACACTGCCGCCCGCAGAGGGTGGTGTTCGGCATACCGGACCCGAAAGGCGGGGCCTGCGGCGGCTGGATCAACCTGCTGGATTCCAACCCGCCGCTCAACCACAAGTGCGAATGCGTATCCGGCGTGCTGGCCGGGCCCTGCCTGGAGCAGTTTCAATCATTTTTCCGCGCCGCGCGGGCCGCTGCCAAGCAGCGCAAGCTGGAGGAGCGCCAACAGGCCGAGGCTGACCATGACAACACCGCAGATTGAAGTCTACATCCACGCCGAACGCGATTGGGTGACGGAGGAGCTGGCGGAAACGTATGCCGCCGCGCTCAACCACTTGGCTGTGGACCTGCTGAAGCGCCCGCAGGGGCCGGACCACGTACTCTCCACCCTGGAGGAAGTGGAAATATCCATTGTGGACGATGAAACCATTGCCGCCGTGCATGCGGAGTTCCTGAACGACCCCACCCCCACGGATGCCATCACCTTCCCCTACGGAGAAATCCTGGTGAGCTGCGACACGGCGGAACGCTACGCCGCAGAACACGGGCTGGAACGGGCGGACGAGCTTTTCCGCTACATGGTGCACGGGCTGGTTCACCTGCACGGCTACCGGGACTACGAGCCGCAGGAGCGGGAGGCCATGTTCGCCGTGCAGGAGCCGCTGGTGGAACAGTACGTTCCGCGGGGAAACGCCTAGTTGCGCCCGGCGAAGAAGCGCTCTGCCAGGGAGCAGACGCGGCGGCAGACCTCCCCCACATCCATGCGGGAGGAATGAATGATACGGTGCGCGGTTTCCTTGTAGAGCGGGGCGCGCACCTCCCACAGCCGGCGCAGGGTCTCTGCGGGATTGCCCGTCTGCAGCAAGGGGCGGTTGTTGGAGCGCGCCGTGCGGCGCAACAGGGCGTTCACGGAAACATCCAGCCAGACAACGAAACCCAGCCGGCGCAGCAGCTCGCGGTTTTCCGCGCGCCCCACCACGCCGCCGCCGGTGGAAATGACAGGAGGCGGAATTTGCGGGTGATCCAGCAGGAAGCGCAGCAGGGTCGTTTCCAGCGTGCGGAAATGTTCCTCCCCCTGCTCTGCGAAGATTTGGGAAATCTTCATACCCACCTGTTCCTCAATAAGCGCATCCATATCCAGCAGGGGCATACCCGTGCGCTTGCTGATGAGCTTGCCCACCGTGGTCTTGCCGCACCCCATGAGCCCCACCAGGATGATGGGTTTGCCATGGGTCTCTATGGGATGCGAGGGGTTCACGGGATTTGGAATTTAGAATTTATAATTTGGAATTTTTTGGAGAGCTCATTCAGAGGCGGCGGCAAGCGTGTAGCCGCCCGCCAACGGGAGAATGAGCCCCGGTCATCTTGTGGAACGAAAGCATCATCCTGCGGGAAGTATAGCAAACACTTCGCGCAGAGTACAGATTTTTACCAACCGGGGCGGGAATTCCCCTATCTCATCCAGCCTTGCATGAGGAAGTTTTGCGAGCTGAGCTTCACGGGGTCTCCCTGGTAGGGGACGAACCAGATTTCCCAGCGGCTACCGTAGTACTGGTTCCAGTTGCCCGTATACACCATAAAGTGATTGACGGTGATAACGCGGCAATCCAGCAGCTCGCTGGTGACGATACGATCGTCGGGCTCGCCTACAAACTGGAGGTAATCTGCCCTGTTATCAAGGGAAAGCTGTTTGCCGCTCTCGTATTCGAAGGCGCGGATTTCGTAATGGCCGTCGTCCCTGGCATCCTTGGGCAGGAACAGGGAGAGCTTGTAGATGCCGGGCTGCCCATCCTGACCAAGGCAGATGCTCGGGCGCGCCGGCAGCGGGAAGATGGCATCCACGGTTTCACGGGTGGGAGCAGCCGCCAACTGCGCGAAGTTCTCATCCAACCGCTGCATGACGCAGCCCTTCAGGCGTTCGATAGCCTCCGGGCGGTCCTTTGCCTTGTTCGGCTGGGTGAAGCGGTGCACCAGAAAGCGGAGTTCCCAACCATTGGCAAGAGGGTGGGTGTATACGAAGTCCTTGGTGAAACCGTATTCCTCCAAAGCGTTTTGGCCTTTCCTTTGCAGGCACGCGCAGCACCTGTAGCTGTATTCGCCCATATCGTTGCTGGAGTCCCACGCATCTTCATAGAAAATATCCGTTTGAGACAAGCACGTAGCCCTGCTGTAGAGTTCGCCCAGCAGGTCCGGGTGCTGACTGGCCAACATCTCCAAATGCGCGGCACGAAGGGGGAAATCCCCTTCTGCAGGGACATGCGTTACTTCACCGATACAGTCGTTGTTGCTTCTGCCAACAATGCGCTTCACGATATCCGGAGCCGTATCCTCCACCCAGAATTTTTGCGGCACCTCCAGGGCCACGCCCTCTGGCACGCGCCAATGGTCCGCCGCATGGTCGTTGTCGGCGAACGCTTCTAACAGCGAGACGCCGACAACAATGACCAAGGCAGTCCCGCCGCCGAGGAGGGAGAAAAGCACGCGCAGGCCGCGTTGCCCAAAGGTCTGTTTCAGGAACATGCTGCCGACGAGCCATACCAGGAGCAAGGCGAACGAAAGCAGGGCCAGGGCGCCTGCCACCTCTCCCAGCAATGCCCAGGCGTGCGAAGCACTCCGCAGAGCCGCATACGGACCAATAACGGCAGCGTACAACAGCGCTGCGGCAACACACAGCACGGGAACCATCCATGTACTCTTGACCACGCGCTTCACGAGCTCCCAGAAACGTAAAAGGAACGGAGGCATATAACAGTTGGACGCTGCGGAGGGGGGGGCGTTCAATCTTTTCCCAATATTTCCGCAGCCCTGGCGGCGCAGAAAGCCACGCAGCGCTCGCAGGGGCGGGCGGCATAGTAGGCGGCGGTGCGCTCGGAGGGGCGTGCGCCCTCCTCTGCATCCGGCGGCAGGTGCAGGAGCTCACGGCACTGCAGGGAACCGAATTCCGTGCGGAATTCATCCGCCAGCTTGCGGGTGAGGGCAAAGATGCGCTCCTTGTCGGCGGGGTCCGGGGAGAGGTTGCCGTGCTTGAACCCGGCAATGAGGGCGAGCCCGGAGAAAGCGCCGCAGGTGCCGCGCATGCGGCCCAGGCCTGCGCCGAAGGCCGAGGGCAGGCGCAGGGCGGCGGCCTCGGAAAGCCCCAATTCTTCCGCAAAGGCGGCAAAGACGGATTGGGCGCAGTTGTAACCCTGGTGGAAGTAGTCGATGGCTTTTTCCTGAGGCATGGCGCGGGCGGGGGTTAATCCTCGTTGGTTTCTGATTCCTTCACGGGCTCGCGGTCCAGCACGCGCCAGGCCCACACGATGTATGCGAGCACAAAGGGAATGAGCACGGAGACGCAGGCCATGGTGTGCAGGGTGAACACGCTGGAGCAGCTGTTGCGGATGGTGAGCGAGCTCTGGAGGTTCACGATGCTGGGATAGTAGGCGGTGTTGTTCCACCCGGCGCAAAGCAGCAGGGCCAGCACGGTGAGCACGGTGCCCGCGCCCGCATACCAGATGCCGTGGTGCTTCACCGTGAGCAGCGGGCGGATGATGCCCAGCAGCACCAGCACCACGCCCGCCAGCAGGGTGCAGGCCACCGCCGGCATGGCCAGCAAGTTGTGCAGGTACTTGCAGGATTCCATGTACGCCATGCCGCCATCCGTCACGCCCACGCCGTCCTGCGTGAGCCAATGCCCCACAAAGAGCAGGAAGAACACCAGGAAGGGCCCGGCCTCGTACATGAGGTGGCGGCGCACGGCCAGGCGGATTTCGCCATCTGCCACGCAGTTCAGGAAATACAGGCAGGCCAGCAGGCGGGAGAGGAACACCAGCACCGCGCCCAAGCAGAGGTTCCACGGGTTGAGCGCGGCCTCCAGCCCGTGCAGCGGGTTGGCCCAGGAGGAGATGACCGGGGCCGCGCCGGAGGTGAGGGCCGCCTTGTCCACCACGAATTCAGCACCGTTGAAGAAGGTGCCCACCGCCGTGCCGATGAGCAGCGGGGCCAGCAGGCCGTTGATGAACAGGAACACGGAGAAAGTGCCGGAACCCAGCAGGTTGCCGCGCCGCACACGGAATTCATAGGAAACCGCCTGCACCACAAAGGTGAGCAGGATGGCCATCCACACCCAGTACGCACCGCCGAAGCTCGTGGAATAGAACAGCGGGAAGGATGCAAAGAACGCGCCGCCGAAAGTGGCAAGCGTGGTGAAGGTGATCCCCCACTTGCGCCCGGTGGCCAGCAGCAGCACGCGCCGCTGCGCCTCGTTCTTGCCCAGGGACCACACCAGGGACTGCCCGCCCTGCACAAAGAGCATAAAGACAAGCAGTGCCCCCAGCAGGGAAACCAGGAACCACCAATATTGTTGAAGAGTCTCGTACACGGCTTATTCTCCTTTCTGTTTGGTATCGGGCCCGGCTGCAATCACGCGGCACATGATGCAGAGTTCCGCCGCCACCAGCACGGTGAGCAGCACGGCAAAAATCCAGAAGGTGGTCTGCACGGTCCCCGTCTGCAAGGAGGAAACGGCCGCACAGTTGGGCAGCATATCCTGAATAGCCCAGGGCTGGCGTCCCACCTCGGTCACCACCCATCCCGTTTCCGAAGCCAGCCAGGCCAGCGGCAGGGTGAGGCACATGCACCACAGGGCGGGCTTGCTCTCCATGAGACGGCTGCCGAACAGGGCGAGCGCACCGAACAGCACCAGGAAAAGGCAGCCGCAGCCCACCATCACGCGGAAGGAATAGAACAGAAGCGGCACGTTGGGCACCAGCTCCGCCGGGTCGTTGATGTAGCCGTAGCCGAAATACTCCACATTGGCGGCAAGTGCGGTGCGCGCGGCCTCTGCCGTGGCAGCATCGCCGGCGGCCTTGGCCTTGCGGTAGACGGAAAGCGCTTTCACCGCCTCGCGCCCGCGCGCCATTTTCTCGCGGGCGGAGGGCACCGCCTTCCCATCCGCATCCGTGTATCCTTCCAACACATCGCGGATGCCCGGCACAAAGCCATCCACCTCTCCGGTGGCCATGATGGAAAGCCCCCACGGCAGGGAGAGCTGCACATCGACAGCTTCATCGTTGGAGGCGGTGGTCCAGTCAACGCCGTTGTTCACCAGGCCGGCCACCACAAGGTCCTCCCCTGCCCCGCCCTTGGCCAGGCCCTCCACGGCAGCGAGTTTCATGGGCTGGTACTTGGCCATGAGGGTGCCGCTGTAGTGTCCGGTCCACGCGGTGAGCAGGGTAGCCGCCAAGCCGATGGCGGAAGCCGTGCGCAAGCTTCTCAGCATGATTCTGCGCACCTCGTCCTCCGCGCCGCGGCGCAGCATCACCCAGCAGGAAATGCCCACCACAAAGACGCATCCCAGGGACCAGGAAGAGGTGACCACGTGGATGAATTTGGCGACGGCGACGGGATTGAGCGCCACGTCTGCAAAGCTGACCATCTCATGACGCACGGTATCGGGGTTGAACTCCATGCCCACGGGGTGCTGCATCCATCCGTTAGCCACCAAAATCCACCAGGCGGAGAGAGTGGCACCCGTGATAGTGAGCCAGGTGGAGGCCAGGTGGGCACCGGGAGAAAGCTTTTTCCAGCCGAAGAACATAAGGGCCAGGAAGGTGGATTCCATGAAGAAGGCGGCCACGCCCTCAATGGCGAGCGGTGCTCCGAAAATATCCCCCACGAACCAGCTGTAGTTGCTCCAGTTGGTGCCGAACTCGAATTCCAGGATGATGCCCGTGGCCACGCCGATGGCGAAGTTGATGCCGAAAAGCTTCATCCAGAATTTCGTGAGCGTCAACCAGCGTTCCGTGCGCACGCGGTAGTAGTAGGTCTCCATGATGGCCACCAGCAGGCCCAGCCCCAGCGTGAGCGGCACAAATAGCCAGTGGTACATGGCCGTGAGCGCAAACTGCGCGCGGGACCAATCCACCAAATCAGTGTATGCGTTAGGTTCCATAGTGAATTATTGGGTGGTGATTCTTTCCGAGAGCTCGCGGCCCACGGCCTCTCCCTTCTCCTCCTCCGTACCCTGCAGGTAGGGTTGGAAGAAGAACAGGCGCAACACCAGGAAAATCACCGCCAGCTTCACCAGAATGACCCACCAGAGCGTCCGCCCCAGCGTCATCCCGCGAAAGCCATCCATATAGAACCTGGCAATTTTCCTGAACATGTGCGCGCCGTTGTTTGGATTATATCAAAACAGGCGCGCGCATGCAAAGGAATAAATCATTTTGCGGAGCCGCCGGCAAGGCGTTTGCGCAGATAGGCGGTGCAGTCCACAATCTCCGGCACATCGAAGAAGAAGCAGGCACCCACATAGAGGGCCGCCCCTGCAATGCCGCCCAGTGCCATGGCCAGGAAGCGCATCATGAAGCTCCAATCCGTGAAGCCGTCAAACAGGTACGAACGCGCCACAAAGCAGCCCAGCGCCAGCACCGCGCCCGCCGCGCAGATGCGCAGCACACCCGGAATAAGCACCCCGCAGGACATGCCGCCCAGCATGCGGCGCAGGAAGAAGAAGTAGAACAGGAAATTGAGCGTGGTGACCACGGAGGTGGTGAGCGCCAGATACTGCGCGGGCATGCCCAGCACCATCACGAAAACGTAATTCAGGCCAATGGACACCGCACAGATGGCAAGCGCAAGGAACGCGGGAATCCAGGGTTTCTCCAGCGCCAGGAAAATGGGCTGCAGCACCTTCATGCCCGCATAGCCCAGCAGGCCGATGGAATAGCTTGCCAGCACCGCACCCGTCAGCTCGGCGGCATCCGCATCAAAGCGCCCGCCCTGGAAGAACACGCTGGCGATTTCCATACCCCACTGGGAAAGGAACACCGCAGAGGGCACGGCGAAGAGAGCCATAAAGCGCAGCGCCTTGGCCAGGTGGTCCGTGATCTCCCCGTTGCCGGATTTGAGCGTCATGCGCGAGACGGTGGGCAGCACCACCATGCCCACGGCCACGCCGAAGAGAGCCACGGGCAGCTGCCACAGGTGGAAGCCGCAGCTGAGGGCGGTGACGGAGCCGGGCTCCAGGTAAAGGGCGAAGGACGTGTTGATGAAGATGTTGACCTGGGTGATGCCGGCTGCGATGACTCCGGGCAGCATGAGAAACCACACGCGGCGGGAGAAGGAATCCTTGAAGTGCAAGCCGTGGCGGAGGGAAATGCCGATGTTCCACTCGAAGGTCCACCCTTCCTTGTGCAGCTTGGGCAGCTGCACCAGCACCTGGGCGATACCGCCCAGCACCACGGCGATGGCGAAGCCGTACAGGGCGTTCGGGCCGAATTGGGGATCGATGTAGTACCCGATGCCTGCACCGCAGACGATGGTGGTGATGTTGAAGGCGGCACTGGCGAGGTTGGGGATGCCGAAGATGCCGAAAACATTCAGCGCGCCCATGCAGAGGGCGGAGACGGAGGCCAGCAGGATAAAGGGCCACATGATGCGGCAGAGGTCCGTGGCCAGGCCAATGAAATTGCGCCGCTCCACCTGCAGGCAGCCTTTCCTGGAGGTGGTGGAAAGGCGCACCAGGTCTCCCGTCTTCAAACTCTCCACAAGTTTCAGGCGTATGCACGCCTCCTTGTCCAGCAGCAGGCCGATGGGTTCCACGGTGGCGAAGGTTGCCACCGTGAAGCCGTCCGCATTTGTTCGCAAGCCCTGGAAAGTGGCGCGGAAGGTGTAGTCGTTCTCATTGGTGCCTGCGGGAAGCTCCAGCGGCGGGGCGATAATCTCCAGCTGGGCGCGCTCCGGGTAGAGGGCCTGCATGAAGGTTCCCGCCAGCATCACGCCGATGGCCACCAGGCACACCATGAGCGAGGTGAGCTGCGTGAAAATGCGGTTGGCAAGCTTCCAAGCGGCATCGGCCCCCTTCTGCTCGTCCACCTTGCTCATCACGCTGGTGAAGCTCTGGGAGAGCGCCCCCTCCGCAAACATATCGCGGAGCATGTTCGGGATGCGGAAGGCGGTCATGAAGGCATCCAGCGCGCCTGTGGCGCCGAAGAGGCGTGTGTAGACAATTTCGCGCAGCAGCCCGGTGAAGCGGCAGCAGAAGATGGCGGCGGTGGCAATGAGGCTCTTTTTGTGGAGGGATGACATGGCGCGCGTTATCGTTCCTTATCGGGCAGGCCCTCTTTGATCTTCTTCACCCAGGCCTTGGCGCGGGCGGTGTCGTTCATGATATAGCGGGTGCGCGCGTACTCGCGCACGGCGTTGCGGTAGAGCTTGGGTGCTGCGGCGTCAAGCTTGTCGCGGTCGGCCTCGCTCATCTTCTCGATGGCTTCGCAAATCTGGTACAGGGCGGCGGATGCGGGGCCATCCTGCTTGGCCTTGCGCAGCATGAGTGCAAGGTCGTACTTGGCCTGGAAGAATTCGCCGTCGGTGAGGTTCGGGTGTGCGGATTCGGTGAGGTCTCGGTTGATGCGGAGCCACTTGATGGCGTTGGGGTAGTCCTGCTTGCCGGAATAGTATTCCACCAGGGCATCCGCCACCTTGAAGCGCACCCCGGCGTTCGCCTGGGCAATGCGCGGGTTGGCATCCAGGAAGTTCCAGCAGCGCTCCAGCATCTTGGCACGCTCAGCATTCTCCGTGTGGTCGATGAGGTAGGCAATGGCCTTGAATGTTTCCGCCGGCTCGGTCTCATGGTCCAGCAGCCACTTGTAGTCCAGCACGGCATCCTCCTCTGCCCCGCGCGCCACATTGGCCCGGGTGCGCACGCGGCGCAGTTCCAGCTCCATCTTGGGTGTCATCTCCCCATAGCTTTCAATGAACGCGGCCGCCAGGGAGAGTGCCTTGGCACAGCCCTCGTAATCGCCCAGACGGATGCGGAGGTCGCCGAGCAGGCGGTAGCAGTCCGGCAGGCGGTGCTCATGGTCCGGGAACTCCATCATGATTTTGCGGCAGCGCAGGAGCTTTTCCTCCAGCTCCTTGAGCCCGGCGTTGTTCATGCGGGGATTGTCGCGCAGGGTGTTGGAAACCTCGTCGAGCATGAGATGGGAGGCGGCCTCGCAGGCGGGCCACTTGGCCTTCTCCAAGATATTTCGCGCCTGCTGGAGCACGGGCTCCTTCACCTCGCACACGCCGGCGCGGAGCATCTGGAGGGAAGCCGCCTCAACAGCGAGCTCCGCCGTATTGAGGCGGGCCATCACGGCGGGGCCGTCCAGCACGGAAATGATGCGCACGGCCTCATCGTTTCGCCCGGCGGCAATGCATCCTTCCGCGGCGCGGCGGATGGAGCGCAGCAGCAGCTCCGTGTTCAGGGGGGATTTGAGCAGTTCCTCCTGCAGGCGGCGGTCCGCCTTCTGCTCCATTTCCAAATCCTTGTGCTGAGCAGCGGCGGCGGCAATGCGGTCCAAATCATCTACGGAGGCGGTGGGCAGGATTTCCGGCACCAGGGCGGTCGCCTCAGTCCAGAGGTCGCTGTCAATCAGGCGGGAGACCAGCAGGGAGCGCACCTGCAGCTGGGTCTCGTGGTTGCTTATCCAGCCCAAGCGTGTGCGCTCGTTGGCCGCCAAATCCAGCAGGTGCGCCTTGTCGCCGTACAAATCACCCAGCAGGCGGGTGAGCTTTGCATTCGCCTCGTCGTTGCTGGCCACCACCACGCGCTCGCCGCGGAAGAAATCCGACATGGCACCGCCCTTGGCGAACACCAACCAAAGCAGCAGGCTGAACGCAATGATGCCGATGGCAACTTTGGGCAGGAGGGATGTTCCCTTGCGTGGTGAACGGTAGCGGTTGTACATGGGAGGTGAAGAATCAGCGGTGTCTCTTTTGGCGCACGCCCCGCTTGGTGCTGTGGGCGCGCTGCGTGGCGGGAGCGGCCGCAGGCTTAAGCTGGGCGGCCACCTGCGGCTCCGGTGTTATTTGAAGTTTGACGTGGCAGGCGGAGATACCATCCTGCACCTCGGCCAGGTCGTCCGGTTCGCCCTTCACCTGCGGCAGCAGGGCGTTCCAGGCATCCAGTGATTGCTGCCAGAGCCCGGCATCACCCAGGGCCTTGGCCTGGCCGAAGGCGGCGGTGCGGTAGTTGGCGGCATTCTGCGGCAGCAGGGAAAGGGCCTGCCCATAGGCTGCGGCCACCTGCTCCGGCTTGTTCTGCGGCTCATACGCCTGGGCCAGCAGAATCCAGACGCGCGCGAGCGAATCCTTGTCACGGGCCAGGCTGGCGGTCCGCAGGGAGAGGCACTCGTTGAACAGGCGCACTGCCTCCGCGGGGTGCTCCAGCCCCATCTGGCACCGTGCGGAACCCTCCAGCGACTGCGCGCGCAGGGAGGGGTCATGTGAACTGGCGAGCGCGCGGGAGAAATCATCCAGGGCGGCGGCATACTGCTCGGTGAGCAGCTGGATCCAGCCGCGCTGGTCATAGAAGCAGGGCCAGAACAAATCCGTGCGGGGCACGGCGGCCTCCGCCGCACCCTCCGCCCGGTTCAAGAGGGAAAGGGCGGCCAGGTGCTCGCCGCGCTGTTCCGCCAGAATGGCCAAATCACGCAGGGCGAGCACGCGGCAGAGCGTGTCTGCCGGGCTATGGCCCAATTCACGCTCGCCGCTCTGCAAAAGGCTCTCCGCCTTTTCGCTGTCGCCCTTCACCAGATAGGCGGCACCGCAGCTCACACGGGCTGCGGGGCTCATCCGGGCGGGGTCCACGCTCTGAGCGGTGCGCAGAGCATCATCGTAGCAGCGGGTGGCGGTGGCCTCATCCCCCAGGGCGCGGTGGCAGCCGCCCAGGTAAATCTGGATGCAGGTGCGCAGGGAATCCGCGGCGTGGCCGAGCGGCTCTGATTCATGCAGGAGGCCTGTGAGCCGCTGGATGAGCGCATCGTTGTCCTTGCTGCCGGCAATGCTTGCAGCGGCAATGCGTGAGAGGGCCCCGACCTGTTCCTGCGGGGACTGCGCGGCGGCGAAAATCTCTGCGGCGTAGTTGTAGAAGGCCAGAGCGGTGGCGTGGTTGCCGGATTCGCACAGGGCATCACCCACGCTCATGGAGCGGCGCGCCCACACGCTGTCCTTGGGCACCTTGCGGAAAAGGGAGGAAAGCAGCTTGCCCGTGTGGTCCACGCGGCCGCGCTGCAGCAGGCTCTGCGCCAGCAGCCACTCAGCCTCGCGCCGTATCTGCTCGTCCTTGATCCAGGAGAGCGCGGCGTCCGGGTTCTGCACCATGGCCTCCAGGTCCTCGTCGCTCGCGGTGGACGACTGCATGAAGCAGGTCAGGTTGCGCACGGCGGCGGAATTGAGTGCTTGCGACACCTTTTCAGATGCGGAGGCCTCCCCGTATCCCTGCTCGTATCCCAGGTGGAAGGTGATGTAGCCGGAGGCGAGCACCGCTGCGGCAAGCAGGCAGTATGCAATGCCCTTCACCACGGGCTTGAACTCCGTGGGGGGCTGCTGCTCCCGTTCAGCCGGTGCTGTGCCCGTATCGTTCAAGCCTGGGGTGTGTTGAGATGGAAGGCATCATGCACCACACAGGCGGCGCGCTCGATATCCGCTGCCTCCACCGTGGTGGTGATGCGGATTTCAGAGGTGGCAATCATGCCCGGGGTGATGCCGGCATCCGCCAGCGAACGGAACATGGTGGCAGCCACGCCGGAGTTGGAGCGCATGCCCACGCCCACCACGGAAAGCTTGGCAAGCCCCGCCTCCGTGTCCAGGCGGGCCTCCTCTCCCAGCTGCGGCAGAATCTTTTTGAGCGCTGCCTGGGCCGCGCCCAGATCGCTCATGTTCATGGTGAAGGACTGGCGCGCGCAGCCGTCGTGCGCGGTGTTGGAGACAATCATGTCCACGTTGATGTCAGCCTCTGCCAGGGTGGAGAGGATGATGGCGGTGTAGGCGACGGGTGCGGTGATGTGGGAGACCGTGACGCGGGCCTGGTTGCGTTCGATGGAGACGCCTCGGATGACGAGGGATTCCATGGCGGATGTTTCTTCTTGCACGATGGTACCGGGGTTGTTGTTCATGGAATTGCGGACCTCGAAGACCACGCCGAATTTCTTGGCGAATTCGACGGAGCGGGCCTGCATGACTTTCGAGCCGCTGGAGGCCATCTCCAGCATCTCGTCGTAGGATATCACAGAGAGCTTGCGGGCGTCCTTCACCACGCGGGGATCGCAGGTGTACACGCCGTCCACATCCGTGAAAATCTGGCAGAGATCCGCCTTGAGGGCGGAGGAAAGGGCAATGGCGGAGAGATCCGACCCGCCGCGCCCGAGGGTTTGGATAGAGCCGTCTGCGGTAACGCCCTGGAAGCCGGCGCAGATGCAGATGCAGCCCTGTTGCAGGGCCTCCTTCACGGAGGAGGCATCAATGCTGCGGATACGGCCGCGGGTGTGGTTTCCGTAGGTGCAGATGCCCGCCTGGCGCCCGGTGAAGCTTTTGGCCTTGTAGCCCATCTCCGTGATAGCCATGCAAAGCAGGGCTATGGACTGCTGTTCACCGGTGGCCATGAGCATGTCAAGCTCGCGCTCCGGGGGATTCTCGGTCACCTCGTGCGCCAGGCCGATAAGTTTGTCCGTAACGCCGCTCATGGCGGAAACCACGGCCACCACGCCGTTGCCGGCGTTGTGCGTTTCAATGAGCCTGCGGGCCACGTTTCGGATGCGGTCGATGGTGCCCACGGAGGAGCCGCCGTATTTCTGTACAATCAATGCCATGGGTTATGCTTCTTCGTTCAGGGTTTCAATGCGGAAAACAGCGGGGTGCGGGCCTATGCTCTCATGTGCACGCAAGGCGCGCAGGGCCTCGCACAGCTTGCCCCACGGGCAGGCGTGCAGCATGAACACCAAATCGCAGGAGTTCCCTGCCCCTTCCCCCCGCCGTGCGCTGGACATGGTGCCGGAGATGCCGATATCGAACCTGGCAAGCTCTGCGGCAATGATGGCGATGACACCGGGCTTGTCCTCCACTTGGAAACGCACGTAGTAGGGGGTGACGGTCTCATCCTGCGGCAGCAGGGAAAGCTGCTTGGTGTAGGGGTGGAAGCCGCTGTGGTGCTCCGGGTGGCGGCAATCGCGCATGGCGAGCATCACATCGCCTATGACGGCGCTGGCGGTGGGGTTCTTGCCGGCCCCGCGGCCGTAGAAAATGGTCTCTCCCACAATATCGCCGTGCACGGCTATGGCGTTGAACACGCCGTACACGTTGGAAAGCATGTGCTTGTGGGAGACAAAGCTGGGCTGCACGCGCAGCTCCAGCGCGTTGCGCTCCTCATGGTGGCGGATGACCACCAGCAGCTTGATGTTGTAGCCCAGCTCCTTGGCAAAGCGGAAATCCGTGGGGGTCACGCGCTCGATGCCGAACACGGAGATGTTCTCCGGGGAGACCGGGGTGCCGTATGCCAGCATGGCCAGGATGAGCGCCTTGTGCGCGGCATCCCAGCCGTTGACATCCAGCGTGGGGTCTGCCTCCGCATAGCCCTTGCGCTGGGCGGCGGCCAGGGCGTCCTCGTAGGATACGCCCTTGCGATCCATGGCGGAGAGGATATAGTTGCTGGTACCGTTGATGATACCTGCAATGCGGCGCACATAGTTGCACACCAGGGAATTCTGCAGGCTCTGGATAATGGGGATGCCGCCGCCGCAGGAGGCCTCGAAATACAGCGGCGTCTTCGTTTCCGCAGAAAGGCGGAACAGCTCCGCGCCGTACTCCGCCAGCAGTGCCTTGTTGCCGGTCACCACAGGCTTGTGCGCCCGCAGTGCCGCCTCCACCAGCTGGTGGGCCACACCCGTGCCGCCTATCAGTTCGATGACGATGTCGATATCCGGGTCCTCCACCAGCTCGCGCCAGTCCTCCGTCAGGATGGACGGGTCTATTTCCACATCTCGCTCGCGGTGGATATCACGCACCGCCACGCGTTTCACCGCAAAGGGGATTCCCGTGCGGGCCTGCAGCAAATCATGGTTGCGGCACAGGGTTTCAAACACCCCGGTACCCACCGTGCCAAGCCCTGCCAATCCTATCTGTAACGCCCTGCTGTCCATGCGCGGGCGGTATTATACTCTTCCCTCTCCCCTTGTTCAAGCCTATTGTTTGCTCCCTACGGCATAAAAAAGGCTTGCCTATGCGGGTAGGCTGTACTATATTCGCGCGCGACATGTCAGAACGCAAGAACCCATATCCTTTCGATATCTTTGAACCCAAGTGGCAGCACGTGTGGGACGAGGAGAAGACTTTCAAGGTCCACAACCCCGGAGAGGCCGGCTTTGACGCCTCCAAGCCCAAGTGCTACATCTTGGACATGTTCCCGTACCCGAGCGGTGCGGGCCTGCATGTGGGGCACCCGGAGGGCTACACGGCCACGGATATTGTGAGCCGCTACAAGCGCATGCGCGGGTTCAACGTGCTTCACCCCATGGGCTGGGATTCCTTCGGCCTGCCGGCAGAGCAATACGCCATCAAGACCGGGCAGCACCCGTCCATCACCACCTACGCCAACATCGACAACTTCCGCCGCCAGCTCAAGATGCTGGGCTTCTCCTACGATTGGGACCGCGAGATAGCCACCACGGACCCGCACTACGTGCGCTGGACCCAGTGGATTTTCCTGCGCCTCTACCACTCCTACTACAACACGGAGCTCAAGAAGGCGCGCCCCGTGAAGGAGCTCGAAGACAAGGGCTGGACCCGCGAGCAGATTGACGCCGTGCGCCTGGCCTACGTGGCGGACGGCATGGTGAACTGGAGCCCGGATATGGGCACCGTGCTCGCCAACGAGGAAGCGGAGGAGTGGAAGAGCAAGGGCCACACCGTGGAGCGCCGCAAGCTCCGCCAGTGGATGCTGCGCATCACCGCCTACGCGGAAAGGCTCATTGACGATTTGGACGATCTGGACTGGCCGGAGAGCATCAAGCTGCTGCAGCGCAACTGGATTGGCAAGTCCACGGGCGCGGAAGTGAACTTCGACTGCAACGGCAAGACCATCACGGTGTACACCACACGCCCGGACACCCTGTTCGGCGCCCCCTACATGGTGCCCTCCCCGGAGCATGAACTGGTGCCGCAAATCACCACGCCGGAGCAGGAGCAGGCCGTGAAGGCCTACCAGGCGGCCTGCGCCGCCAAGAGCGACCTGGAGCGCACGGACCTGGCCAAGGAGAAGACCGGCGTGTTCACCGGCGCCTACGCCACCAACCCCGTGAACGGCAAGCAGATTCCCATCTGGATTGCAGACTACGTGCCCACCGGCTACGGCACCGGCGCCATCATGGCCGTGCCCGCGCACGACAGCCGCGACTACGATTTCGCCGTGAAGTTCGAGCTGCCCATCATCCAGGTGGTGCAGCCGGACGACCCCGCCACGCCGTGGAAGGATTTCTGCGGATACGACGGCACCATGGTGAACTCCGAGCACTTCAACGGCCTGCCCGTGCCGGAGGCCAAGGCCAAGATGATTGCCTGGCTGGAGGAGATGAACTACGGCCGCGGCAAGGTGAACTACAAGCTGCGCGACTGGCTGTTCAGCCGCCAGCGCTACTGGGGCGAGCCCTTCCCCATTGTATGGGGTGAGGACGGCAACCACTACGCCATCCCGGAGAGCGAGCTGCCCCTGCTGCAGCCGGAGATGGAGGACTTCAAGCCCAGCGGCGACCCCCGCGGCCCGCTGGTGAAGGCCAAGGAATGGATCCGCTACTCCGAGACCGCCACGCGAGAGACCAACACTATGCCCCAGTGGGCAGGCTCCTGCTGGTACTACCTGCGCTATATCGACCCGACGAACGAGGACGCCTTCCTGGGCGCGGATGCGGAGAAGTACTGGATGGGCGGCAACAAGAAGCCCGGCGGCGTGGACCTGTACGTGGGCGGCACGGAGCACGCGGTGCTCCACCTGCTCTACGCCCGCTTCTGGCACAAGGTACTCTACGATTACGGCCTGGTTTCCACCCCGGAACCCTTCAACAAACTCGTCAACCAGGGCCTCATCCTGGGTGAGGACGGGCAGAAGATGTCCAAGAGCCGCGGCAACGTGGTGAACCCGGACGACATTGTGCGCGACTACGGCGCAGACGCCATCCGCCTGTACGAGATGTTCATGGGCCCGCTCAAGGAAGTGAAGCCCTGGGCCACCAAGGGTGTGGAGGGCATCAGCCGCTTCCTGGCCCGCGTGTGGCGCATTGCCATGGTGGAGAACCAGGAGGGTGAATGGGTGCTCTCCGGCAAGGTGACGGATGCCGATGAAACCACCGTTACCCCCGTGCGCAAGGAGCTGCACAAGACCATCAAGAAGGTCACGGAGGACATTGAGGACATGAGCTTCAACACCGCCATCTCCAAGATGATGGAGTGCACCAACGTGATGACGCAGGCGGACGCCGTGAGCGTGCAGGACTACGCCACGCTGCTGCAGCTGCTCAATCCCTTTGCCCCGCATATCACGGAAGAGCTCTACAGCATCCTGTGCGGCGCGTTCCCGCAGCTGGCCGCCTGCCAGCTGAGCGCCCTGCCCTGGCCTGCCTTCAACCCGGAATACCTGGTGGAGAACACCCGCGAGATCGTGATTCAGGTAAACGGCAAGCTGCGCGACAAGCTCACCGTGGCCGTGGACATCTCCAAGGAGGACCTGGAGGCCCAGGCGCTCGCCGCCCCCCGCGTGAAGGAATTCACGGAGGGCAAGACCGTGCGCAAGGTCATTGTGGTCCCCGGGCGCCTCGTCAACGTGGTGGCCAACTAAGGGCAACCCGCGAAACACATCCCCGCCATGAACAGGAAATGGCGCATCATTGCAGTGCTCCTGTTCCTGGCGGGGATTTTTCATTTTGTGCCGGAGTGGCTGGAGGACCCGCGCGAGCTGGCCATCGGCTCGTGGAAGGACCGCGCCAACGGCATTCAGCTGCAGGTGGATGCCACCCAAGTGAAATGGTGCATCGCAGACCGCCACGGCAAGATTCCCTACGAATGGGTGCAAACGGAAGACGAGCCCTACCGCGTGCAAATCACCTTCCGCGGCCAAACCTACCGGGCGGATATCACCTTCGACTCATCCGATACCGCCATTGCGGATTTCCTGGTGTTTGACCAGCTCCCCGAAGACGCCCGGCGCTTCATCAGGGAGAAAAACCAGGCCCTCAACCGCCCGGAAAAGCAAATACGGCTCGTCTTCCAGCGGCAGAAGGAAGACAGACCCTAATCCTTGGAGGACTTGGGGTCGATGGCATCACGTAGGCCGTCGCCCAGGAAATTGAGGGCAAGGAGGGTGAGGCAGAAGAAAAGCGCGGGGAAGATGAGCAGCTCCGGGGAGACCTCCATGCGGTCCGCTCCTTCCTTGATGAGGGTTCCCCATGAAGAATTGGGGGCGCGGACACCGAGGCCGATGAAGGAGAGCGTGGATTCCGTGAGCATGATGCCGGGCACCGCGAGCGTGGTGTAAACCACCACCGTACCCAGCAGGTTGGGTGCAATGTGGCGGAAGAGGATGCGCAGGTGGCCCAGGCCGAGCGAACGCGCGGCCAGCACATATTCCTGCGCTTTGATTTCCATGGTCTGGGTGCGCACGATTCGCGCCAGGGTGAGCCAGCCGAGGGCGCCGATGGCCACAAAGAGCGGCACGAGGCCGAGGATGGGGGCCACGCTCTCACGGCTCCAGCCCGTGTTCTCCACCACCCAGGCGGTGAGCTCCTTGCTGGGCTCCTCGATGCTCAGGGAGAAGACGATGACGAGCACAATGAAGGGCAGCGCAAACAACACGTCCACCGCGCGCATCATGAAGGCATCCACGCGCCCGCCCGCATAGCCGGACACCAGGCCGTACGCCAGGCCGATGGCAAAGGAGACCACTGTGGCCACCACGCCCACCAGCAGGGAGATGCGCCCGCCGTAGAGCACGCGCGCCAGCAGGTCGCGCCCGAGCTGGTCCGTGCCGAAAAGGTGCTCCCAGCTGCAGGCGGCGGCTATGTTGGACAAATCCGTGGCGTTGGGGTTGGCAATGCAGGGGAAGAGCGGCAGCACAAAGCACGCCAGCACCATGAGCGCCAGGAACACCAGGGATGCCACGGCGGCGCGGTTCTTCATGAGGCGGCGGCGGGCGTC
>JAZUGI010000121.1:0-1619 GCA_045641125.1 Akkermansia sp. | reverse complement strand
AAGCTTGCGAAGGTTGTCCACGGTTTCAATGGCGTTGGAGCCGGCAGCCTGGTAGACGGCCAAGCCGGAGCAGGTCTTCCCGCTCAGGCGGGCGGACAGCGCGTAGTTTTCCGCGCCGAGCTCAATCTTGGCGATATCACGCAGGCGGACAATCTGGGTGCCGTTGGTCTGCACGGAGATATCGCCGAACTCCTCCACAGACGTCATGCGTCCCTTGTTGCGGATGGTGTAGGTGAATTCCTGCCCGTCCGGCATGGGTTCCGCGCCCACAGAGCCGCCGGGGTTGATGGTGTTCTGGGCGGCAATGGCAGCATTCACCTCCATGACGGAAATGTTCTTCTGAGCCATCTTCTTGGTATCCAGCCAGATACGGATGGCGTACTTGGCGCCGAAGACGGAGACGTTGCCCACCCCCTTGACGCGCTTGATGGAGTTGACCATGTTCACATGGGCATAACCGGTCATGCTGATGCGATCGAAGAATCCGTTGGGGGAATGCAGGGTGTAGATGAGAATGGGCAGGCCCGCCTGCTGCTCAATATGCACACCCATTTTGGCAACCTCCTGGGGAAGGGAGGAGGTAGCCTGGCTGTATCGCATGTAGGTGAGCTGCTGGCAGGTGTTGGCATTGCGCCCCGGCTCGTAGATGACGCTCAGCTCGCATCCGCCGTTGTTGGCGGAAGTGGAGGAGAGGTAGTCCAACCCCTCCACGCCAGAGATTTCCTGCTCAATGGGCGTGGCCACGGAATCCGCCACCTCCGTTGCATTGGCACCGGGATAGGAGGCGGAGAGCGAGATGGTGATGGGCGCAATGTCCGGGTATTGAGCCACGGGCAGGCCGAGGATGCAGATGACGCCCAGCAGGGTGGTCACAATGGAGATGACCGCGGCAATGGTGGGGTGCTTGATGAAATACGGTGACATGATGTGCGAAAAGGCTGGTGGTTTAGTTGGCGGTGTCGGAGTTGACTTCGGCAGGTGTGGTGGTAACGGAGCCGCTGGTGGCGCGGGGCGGCGTATATTCAAAGGGAACGGGGGTGAGCACGTTGACGTCCGCCCCGGCGGCTATGTTGGCCTTGGCGGTCATGGCGGCCTGCTGGGTGCCCTCCACCACAATGTTGACCGGTTCCCCCTGCTTGAAGCCCACTTCATGCAGCAGCAACTCCATGGAGTCGGCAAAGCCGCGGGCGTGTGCCACCAGGTCGATCTCATCCTTGGCATTGGAGCGGCGCAGCACAAAATCGCGGTGGGAGAGCATGCTGCTTTCAGCGAACTCCTTGTCGAAGTCCTCGGCGGTGAGTTCCGGGTCATACTTGAGGGCGAGCTCCTTCCAGTCCTTCACCTCTTCGGATTGCAGCAGCAGGGTGCCCAGGTTGTCCACCTTGTTGACAAGCATCAGCAGGGTGCCCAAAATGGCGTGGTCCGGTTCCACCACCTGCATGGGCTGCATCACCTCCTTGCCGGAGGCGTCCTTCACGGGAATGGTTACCATGTTGTGCAACACCACGGGCAGCATGCACGGCGCGTTGTCCTTCTGCATCACCAGCAGGTAGCTCTTGTCCCCATCGCAGAGAGGGGCGCGCGCGGGCACCAGCCAGGCACCCTTGATGCGTTCCTGC
>JAZUGI010000120.1:0-2476 GCA_045641125.1 Akkermansia sp. | reverse complement strand
GCAACGGGCTCGTCTGCCAACGCATGCCTACCAATCCCCCCGTGTGTGTACACACAACGCTCGCACTCAAACAAATTCTCGGTTCAAAATTTGTGGTAGAACGAGGTTGTTCGGGGTATCATCCCCGAGCCGGAGAGGGATTCCGAGGGTAGCTACCAAGGAATCCCGAATGTGCCGAGCCCGGACGAATCCTGGGCGAAAAGCCCGAAGGTTAGTAGGGGCCGGCACATTCCCTCCGCAATGCGGAGGCTCCGTATTTAGTCTCGAATTGTTGACTAGGCCTCGGTCGCAAGCCGGGAGCCTGAAACCGAGAGGGAGACCAAAATCATGATACCACAAGACACCAAAGCAAGCAAGACGGACGAGGCGCGCGCGCCTCAATTCAATTACATCGGGGTGGATCTGTCCAAAAAGACGCTTGACGTCTGGAAAGGCAACAGGCATAGGTCATACCCCAACACCGACAAAGGCGTGGCCGCCTTCATCCGCGACATAGGCAAGGGAAAACAAACACCCCTCGTTGCATATGAGTCTACAGGATGCGTGAGCCTCTACTTTGCCGAACAACTGGATGCGGCCGGCGTCAAACGCAAGGTGCTGGTACCCGGCAGGGTGCGCCACTTCGCCAAAGCGATGGGCAAGGAAGCCAAGACCGACAAGATAGACAGCGAGGTGATAACCCGGTATGCCGTAGCCAACGCCGTGCAGCCGGACACTCCCATGGAGGAGTACGAGGTGGCACTTCGCCAGAGGGTCAGGGCCCGCCGCCTGCTTACCAAGTATCGCACATCCCTCAAGATTGCGCTCAAGAGCATGCGCGACGAGGCTGCCATCGAGCGCATTTCGGGCATTGTGGCGCACTTGGAAAGAGAGGAGAAGAAGATGGTGGAGGAAATCGATGCGTTTATCCGCAGCCATGAAATGCTCGCCAGGCTCTATGACCTCATACTCACCGAGGATGGCATCGGTCCCCGCACGGCGCAGGTGCTGCTGGCATACCTGCCGGAGCTGGGCAAGCTGAACCGCCAGGAGATAGCATCCCTAGTGGGCGTGGCTCCGTACAACCACGACAGCGGGGGGCGGATAGGCAAGCGCTTCACCCGGTACGGGCGCAGTGCCGTGCGCGAGTCCTACTTCATGGTGGTGCAGGCCATATTGAGGGTAAAGGATGGCGCTGTAAGGCAGCGGTACGATGGTTTCCGAGAGGAAGGCAAACCATACAAAGTCGCTATGATTGCCTGTGCTCGCTGGATGCTGTGCCGCCTCAATGCCAAGGTTAGGTCATGGATAGAGCAGGACCGACCGCTGTTGGAACAATACGAGCCGCATCACCCGGCGTAGCCCAATGGATGCAGCGGCACGCTGCCGCCTAGAGGGGTTTGGGGAGAGCGCGCAGCGTCTCCCCATAGCAAGAGACAGTGCCGCAGAGAGGATTCCAAAGGGGAGAGCGAGAAGCCCTCCCCTTGGTCAGAGGGGTCAGGGGAGACGGATAGTCTCCCCAGCACAGCTTTGTCTCGGTTGCCTCGATATCGGCATTTTTTGCTTTTTTCAGAAAAATGCAAAATGATTGTTGACTAATCTCGGCAGAGGATATCCTCTGCCGCCTTCACCTGCTCCGCGGTGGGAGTGGGCACGCCGTCCAGCGGGTAGGGGATGCCGAGCTGCTCCCACTTGGCAGTGGCCAGGGTGTGGTAGGGCAGGATTTCCACGCGCTCCACTGTCTTCAGGGTATCGATGAATTCCCGGCAGCGCCTCAGCTCCGCGGAATCGTCCGAGATGCCGGGTACCAGCACGCGGCGTATCCACATCGGCTTGCCGTGGTCCGACAACCAGCGCGCCAGCTCCAGGATGTTGGCGTTGTCGCGCCCCGTGAGCTCGCGGTGCGGGGCGGCATCCATGTGCTTGAGGTCCAGCATCACCAGGTCCGTGTACTCCATGAGCTTGCAGAAGGAGGAGTAGAAGGGCTCCTCCGTGGTGAAGGGGTTGCCGGCGGTGTCCAGCGTGGTGTGCACGCCCTTTTCCTTGGCGAGCCGGAAGAGCTCCGCCACGAAATCCACCTGCACGAGCGGCTCTCCGCCACTGACGGTGATGCCGCCGTTCTTGCCCCAGTAGTTGCGGTAGCGGTAGGCGCGGTTGAAGAGGTCCTGCGCGCTCCATTCCTCCGCCGCACCGTCCAGTTTCCAGGTTTCCGGGTTGTGGCAGAACTTGCAGCGCATGCGGCAGCCCTGGGTGAAGACAACGAAGCGCACGCCCGGCCCGTCTACCAGGCCGAAGGTTTCCAGCTTGCTGATGCGTCCCTTGATATCCGGCATGTGAAGTGGAGACAATGCGGGCGCAGGTGCGGAAATCCACGCCTGCGCCCGTGGGTTGGGGTTACAGAGCCTTGTGGCAGGTGCGCGCAATCACGTCGTCCTGCTGCTTCTTGGTGAGGTCAATGAACTTGAGCGCATAGCCGGAAACGCGGATGGTGAAGTTG
>JAZUGI010000119.1:0-25987 GCA_045641125.1 Akkermansia sp. | reverse complement strand
GGCTGCTCTGCGGCAGGGGCGGCGGGGGTCTCCTGCTTCTGGGCTTCCTCGGCCTTCTGCTCCTGGGCCGGGGCGGCGGGAACGGCCTGCGTGCCCAGCTGTGACTTCTGCTCCTGGAAGCGGTGGTTCATCAGCAGGGTGAGCACGAAGCACAGCACCATGAACAGCGTGCCGAAAAGCACCGTGCCCTTCTTGAGCACATCCGTGGTCTGGGCGCCGAACGCCTGGTCGGTCATCTGTGCGCCGAACGCGGCACCCAGGCCTTCCTGCTTGGGACGCTGCATGAGCACCACGAGCAGCAGCAGGGCGCAAACGATGAGAAGAATGGCGAAAACAATGTAGATGGCGGCGTTAAGCATGGCTGGATTGTATCTTATGGATGGGGGTTTGTAAAGGTCAGGCGATGATTTCGTTGCGCTCGTTGCACACGATGCGCTGCGGGGTGATAGGCTTGTCGTCCAGGGCGAAACTCATGATAATCACGCGCTCCCCGGCCTTGACAAGGTGGGCGGCGGCACCGTTCACGATAATCTGCCCGGTCTTGGGCGGGCCCACCAGCACGTACGTCTCGAAGCGGTTGCCGGAGGACACGGATGCCACCAGCACCTTCTCACCGGGCCACAGCCCGGCTGCCTCGACCAAATCCTGGGGAATTTCGATACTCCCCTCGTATTCCAAATCGCCACGGGTCACCATGGCGCGGTGGATCTTGGATTTAAGCTGACAGACCAACATGATTCGATATCGACGGGCGGATATGAAACTACTTTTTGCACCAAAGGTCAAGCCTAAACCGCAGGTGGATTGACAAATTACGCTGACGATATGCGAAAAGCACGGAGAACACGCACAGGCATGGGCACACACGGGATGGGAAGCGGGTCTCAAAACCAGGCGCTCGGCCGTGCTATTTTGCGAGCTTGGAGCAAATGGCGCAGGTGGGGTTGCAGCCGCGTGCAGGGCAGAAGGTGCGCCCCCAGAGGACGAACTGGATATGCACCCTGCCCCAGGTGTGCATGGGAAAAGCCTTCTTCAAATCCGCCTCCACCTTTTCCACGGTGGCGCCGCGGGAAAGGCCCCAGCGGCGCGCCAGGCGGAAGATGTGTGTGTCCACGGGGAAAGCGGGATGGCCGAAAGCCTGGTTCATGACCACGGAGGCGGTCTTGTGCCCCACGCCGGGCAAGGCCTCCAACTCCTCAAAGGTGGAGGGCACGGCCCCGCCGTGGCGCTCCAGCAGCAGGCGGCTTGTCTCCACAATGCGGCGCGCCTTGGTTTCCGTGAGTCCGCAGGTGGCAATGTAGCGCCGCACCTTCTGCCAGCCGAGCCTTACCATGGATGCGGGGTCCGGCGCAGCATCGAAAAGCGCAGGAGTCACCTTGTTCACGCGTGCATCCGTGCATTGGGCGGAAAGCATAACCGCCACCAGCAGCGTGTAGGCATCCCTGTGCTGCAGGGGCACCTGCGGATGCGGGAAGGCGCGGTCAAACTCCGCAGCCACCGCGGCGGCTCTTTCGGCGCGGGTCATGGCGCGTGATGGGCACGGCGCGTTTAGCGGCGTTCAGAGATACCGCTGAGCGGTCCGAGCGCGGCATCACCCTCCTGCTTGGTGGGATTGCTCCAGGGTTTGTAGCCCTCGCTGGAGCCCTTGGGGGCCACGGCGGTGCGCCCGTGGTTGCTGGCAGGCACGGAGGGCATGGAGCCTTGGCAGGATACCAATGCGAGAGCAAGCGGCAGGGTGAGGCAAAGGAGGATTGTCTTCATCTTGGATGTCATATCTGGTTAGAGTTTGGTACGGGTGTTGCCGTTGAAAAAAACCGCCTGCCGTGTTGCAGGCAGGCGGTTGGTAGAAAGGAAGCGTTCTTGCGCGCTGCGTGCGGGTTAGCGACCGAGCGGCTTGATGCGGAAGACCGTGTCGCCCACGTGCGGGTGGTTCATGGTCTTCGGGTCGGTCAGGTGCGGCACCTGGCAGTCGGAGTACTCGGCCACCACCAGACCATCATCAATGCTCATGATCTTCAGGTTGGCCACGGCCTCACCGCCGCGCTTCACCACGAGGGTCTTGTCGTCACCGGCCACCAGGCCGCTGTCGTTGCCCACGAAGAAGGTCACATAATTCCAGCGGCGGTCCACTGCCACCACGGGGAACTCGTCGTCGTTCTTGGAGTAGTCGCGGAAGAAGGTGGTGTTCACGCGGGTTGCGCGGGCGAGCTCATCCTTCTCACCGGCGAGCTTGACGGCGGCAGCCTTGTGGGCGGCGATGGCGTCCTTGAGCTGCTGGTCGAGGTCCTTCTTGCGGGCCTGCTGGCGAGCGACGAATTCGCGGATGGTCTCAATCACCTCGGAGCAAGGCTGATCGGAGGAGAAGTTGGGGATACCGGAGGATTCCAGGTTCTTGAGGGATTCCTTGATGGAGGCAACGAGGGCTTCCACGCTGGCGTGCTGGGCATCCACGCTGGCCTGCACATCGGCAAGCTCCTTCTTGTGGGTGTTCAGGAGGGTTTCTGCATCATCGCGCTGGTTGTGGTGATCGTTCATCACGTTCTGCGCGCTCTCGGTGGCCTTGATGGCGGCGGCACGCTCGCTGGAGATGCGGGCGGCCTCGGCCTCCAATTCGGAATTCACCTTGCGCAGGCCCTGCGCGTCCTGGTTTTCAACCTGGGGGCCGCCACCGTGCGTGGCAATCAAGAGGTCCATCACCTTGTCCTGGTTGCAGGAGTAGTAGATGGCTGCGCCACCGGCCAGCAGGACCACGAGTGTTAAGATAAGCTGGTAAAGTTTCATATCGGTAAGTGTGAGAAAGGTTGTTTACTTGTCGTCGCGGATGGCATAGACGTGGTCGCCGGGCAGCACCTGGTCACCGGGGCGGATGGTGCTGTAGATGATATCGCAGCTGGAGCGGTTGGATTCCACGAGGGTGACGTCAAGCTCGCAAACCTTGCGGTCGCCGCGCATCACCACCAGGCGGGAACCGATGACGATGCCCTTGTCGATACCGGCATCGAGAATCACGTAGTCCCACTTGGGATCGGCGGAGAGAACGGCGCAGCGCAGCTCCGCGGGGGAGAGACGGGCAAGGCGGTCTGCATTCAGGCGCTTGGCGGCACGGGTGCCGGCGATGGCGCGCACGCTGGCCTTGCCGAGGGTTTCCGTAATCTGCAGTTCCTTGGCCACCTCGGCCTCGGTCTTGTCGTTGTGGTTCTTCAGCTCGGCGATAGCCTCACCGACGTCGCGCAGGGAATCATCGTCCGCGTCTTCGAGATTGAGCATCTCGCGGGTTTCGCGCTTGAGGCGGTTGAAGTCCTCTTGAAGTTTGTTGTACTCCTCCTTGGCCTGGTCGAGCTCTTCCTGCTTGCGCTGGATTTCGCCGGGGAGGGGAGCATCCTGCTCCTCGATGGCGGTCTTCTCCTGGTCGAATCGCTCTGTTTCCTGATTGAAGAAGGCGGTACGGAGGACGGCGTACTGCTTGATGGCCTTATCGAGCTCGATATCCTTGTTCTTGCGGATAGCGTTGTCGAACTGCGTTTGGACGGCTGCGACCTCACCCGTGGCGGGGGTTGTCATGGCCTCGTGGTTTTTGTAAAAGAAGAATGTGCCAGCGAGGAAGAGGACTGCTGCGCCTGTATTAATGTATTTCCACATGGTATAAGCTGTAATTGCGGCTGTTCACTAGATAATCTATACTACCGGCGCGGCCTTGGCAATCAAAAAAAACGGTTTGGCTCATTTTTTTTGCATTTTTTTCACCAAGGCGGGCAGGATGGGGGCTGAAAAAGGGCCGCCGCCCGTGTCCGGGTGGCGGCCCTGCATGATTTTCGTTGCGGGGAACGTTAGGCCTGCGGCTCCTCGTCAGTGTCGGCCTCGGCGGCCTTCTGGTCGCGCAGGGCAGCGCGGATGGACATCTTCACGCGGCCCTTGTCATCGATACCGATGCACTTGGCGGTGACGATATCGCCAACCTTGACGACGTCCTCGGTCTTCTGGGTGCGACCCTCCGCGAGCTCGGAGATATGGATGAGGCCGTCCTTGCCGGGCAGCACCTCCATGAACGCGCCGAACTCCTTGGTGGAAACGATCTTGCCCTCGTAGGTCTCACCGACCTCGATTTCCTTGAACATGCGGCCGATGAGGTCCAGGGCGCGCTGCACACCCTCCTGGCGGTTGCCGTAGATGCGCACGGTGCCGTCCTCCTCGATGTTGATATCGGTGCCGGTCTCGGCCTGGAGGGCCTTGATGTTCTTGCCGCCGGGCCCGATGAGCTCGCCGATGCGGTCCTGCGGGATGGTGGTGGACTCGATGCGCGGGGCGTAGGGGCTGAGCTCCTGCGGGCCGGAAATGGCTGCGTTCATGGTGTCCAGCACATCCAGGCGCCCCTTGCGGGCCAGGTGGATGGCGTCCTCCAGGATGTAGAGCGGAATGCCGGGCAGCTTGAGGTCCAGCTGGTAACCGGTCACGCCTTCCGTGGAGCCGCACAGCTTGAAGTCCATGTCACCGTAGAAGTCCTCGGAGCCGATGATGTCAAGCAGCGTCTTGTAGCGCTTGGGCTCGCGGTCGCCGGGATTCTCGAACTCCGTCACCAGGCCCACGGAAATACCGGAGACCGGGCGCTTCAGCGGCACGCCCGCTGCCAGCAGGGACATGGTGCCGGCGCAAACGGAAGCCATGGAGGTGGAGCCGTTGGACTCCATGATTTCGGAGGAGACGCGGATGGCGTAGGGGAACTCGTCCTCGCTGGGCACCACCGGGGCGATGGAGCGCTCTGCCAGGGCGCCGTGGCCGATTTCGCGGCGGTTCTGGCCACCGAAACGGCCGGTCTCACCCACGGTGAACGGCGGGAAGTTGTAGTGCAGGATGAAGCGCTTCTCGGAAACGGAGCCCGTGTAGTTGTCCAGGTACTGCTTCTCCTCCAGCGGAGCGAGCGTGGCCAGGCACAGGGACTTGGTTTCGCCGCGGGCGAAGATGGAGGAGCCGTGCACCTGGCGGGGCAGCACGTTGGCCTCTGCCACGAGCGGGCGCAGCTGCTTGATGGCGCGGCCGTCCGCGCGCTTGTCGTGCTCCATGATGGAGATGCGGAACGCCTTCTTCTGAATGTACTCGAAGACCTGCTCCACGTCAAAGTCGGTGGCTTCCGGGTGGGCCTCCTTGATGGCGGCCTCCACCTCGTCGCGCAGGGCTCCCACCTGCTTCTGGCGCTGAATCTTGTTGGGGGCGTAGATAGCCTCCTCAATGCGGTCGCCGGCAATCTGGTAACCGATTTCAAGCAGCTCCGGCTTGGCAACGGTGAGCTCGTACTCGCGCTTGGGCTTGCCGCAGATGCCGCGCAGCTCTTCCTGGGCAGCGCAAATCTTGGCCACGTTCTCCTGGGCGCAATGCAGGGCGGCAATAAAATCCTCCTCCGGCAGCTCCTTGGCGGAACCCTCGATCATGATGACCTGGTCCTTGGAGCCGGCGTACACGAGGTCGAGGTCGGACTCCAGGCGCTGGCTGTTGGTGGGGTTGATAACGAATTCGCCGTTGATGCGGCCCACGCGCACGGCACCCACGGGCTCGGCGAAGGGAAGGTCGGAAATCACACAGGCGGCGGAAGCACCGTTGATGCTCAGAATATCCGGCTCGTTCTCACCGTCTGCGGAGAGCAGGAGCGTGATCACCTGGGTGTCGTAGAAGTAGCCTTTCGGGAACATGGGACGCAGCGGGCGGTCCGTCATGCGGCAGGTAAGGATTTCCTTTTCGGTGGGGCGTCCCTCGCGCTTGAAATAACCGCCCGGGAACAGACCCGCGGCAGCGGCTTTCTCCTTGTATTCCACCGACAGGGGGAAGAACGTCTGGCCTTCTTTGATCTTGGTTGCACTCACAACAGTGACCAGAACCACGGTATCACCACAGCGAACCGTTACAGCGCCGTCTGCAAGCAGGGCAAGCTTACCTGTTTCAATGGTGATGGGGTTGGCGCCAACGGCGCACGATACGGAATGTATACTCATTTTGTTTTTCTTTCTTCTGATTGCCGGTTCCGGGCATCGTCTCGGCAGGGTGGAACCGGCATGGGTCCTGCCAGACAAGCCGCCCAATGCGGGCGGCGCGGCTGCGGAAAGCACAAAGCCACACGCAACCGCGTGTATTGTACCTTGAAATCCACCGCCTAGCAAGCCGAAACTAATTATCTGCCAACGAAAAAAATCCACGGCGCGCTATACCGCAAGGAATGAGCGGTGATGTTTCAGCCGAATATCTCTTCATGACAAAGCGGTTCCCCGTTCAAATGCCGCCGCAGCACGGCAATGCGGATGAGCTCCGCATCCCTTCATGCTGCGACTTGCCATGGCAAATGGCAAGTGTTTCCCCCAATTCCTATACCTCCCAATCTTTGGGGATGGGTCCAATCTCCGAATCCTTGAAACCTGCGAGATGATTTTTCACTGCTCCGCATCCTTGCCATTGGAGATGGCCTGAATTTGCTGTTCAAGTTCGCGTGAGAACTCCTGCTCAGCGCGTTCGGCATCGGCGGATTGCCTGCGTAGCGCGAAGGCCTTGTACTGGGTTTCGGCGAAAACCCTGGCCTCCTTGGCGGAGCGAGAGCCCGTGCCTTGAAGCACGGGGCGCCCCATGAGAGAGAGCAGGCCGTCCACGGCCTGTTCCCAATCCTTCATGAAGACGAGACGGCGCTGCTTGGCCTGGTCCTCCACGAAATCAAGCATCATGGAGGTGACGCGGTTGAAGGTTTCGATTTCCTCTCCCTTGAGGTAGTTCTTGGCTACGGCGACATCTGCGGCGGCAACACGGGAGCGCAGCCAGGAGGTGAGACCCATGTTGGGTTCCTGTGCATTGGCGCGCAGCATGATAAGCTCTGCGGCGGTGTGACCGTGCACGGCGAAGTGGAGCTTGTTCTGAATGGCGCTGTAGAAACGGTTGGTTTCCCGGTTGTTGGGGGCATAGTCTGCGGCGGTGGCAAGGATATCGCGGATGCGCAGGTACATGCGGCGTTCGCTGGCGCGAATATCGCGGATCTGCTCCAGCAGCTCGTCGAAATGGTCCGGCAAGTTGGCGGCTCCCTTCACGGGCGGGTTCTTGAGGCGGTCGGCATCCAGCACAAAACCCTTGCGCATAAACTCGCTGAGCTGGCGGGTGGCCCAAATGCGGAACTGCGTGCCGCGGACGCTGTTCACGCGGTAGCCCACGGAAATAATCATGTCCAGGTTGTAGAATTTCACCTTGCGCTGGACTCGCCTGGTGCCCTCTTGGCGAACTGTCAAGTTTTCCTTGACAGTTCCAACCTCTTGGAGCTCAGAGCTTTGATAAATATTATCAACGTGAAGGCTGATGTTTTGCTTGCTGGTCTGGAAGAGGTCCGCCATCATTTGCTGGGACATCCAGATGGTGTCTCCCTCAATGCGGATTTCCATTTTCACCAGGCCGTCCGGCGAGGTGTAGAACAGCAGTTCGGATGGTTGTTGCTCGCTCATGGTCAAGGTTTCGGGATGGAGCTTCCCCTCGCGATAAGCGGGATTCTATGCTACGCAGCAAGCATTGTCAAGATTGGACGATGGCCTTCGCAGACGGAAAAATCAATTTTTCTTTCCTGCGGGCAGAATATCATGTAGGATAGGAAGCATGGACGGACAGGACGAAGAGCCCACGCTGCAGATGCGTGATTTCGACAAAGACGACCTCCCGCGCGAGAAGCTGCTGAACCGCGGGCGTGGTGCGCTCTCTGACGAGGAGCTGATAGCTATTTTCCTGCGCACGGGGCTGCACGGATGCAACGTGCTGGAACTGGCGGGGCGGCTGAAACGCGCGGCGGGCTCGCTCTCTGAGCTGGGGCGCATGGAAGCGCGGCAAATTATGGACTGCTGCAAAGGCATAGGCTCTGCAAAGGCAGCCACGCTGGCGGCCGTGTTCGAGCTGGGACACCGCACCCTGAAAGAAGAGATTCGCAAAGAGGACATGATGAACCCCAGCGTCATCTACACTTACCTGGCGAGCGACCTGCGGTACCGGCCGGAGGAGAACCTGGTGGTGCTGCTGCTCAACGCGCAGCGGCGGCTCATCCGCCGGTGCGATATTGCCCGCGGCACGCTCACGCGTGTGCTGGCTCACCCGCGCAGCATCTTCAGGGAGGCCATCATCCACAACGCCTGCTCCATCATCCTGGCACACAACCACCCCAGCGGCGACCCACACCCCAGCAAGATGGACATGGAGCTCACGGAAACCGTGCGCAAATCCGGGGACATCATCGGCATTCCACTCAAAGACCACGTCATTGTGGGCGCGGAAGGCAGCGGGGCCCTGCCGTACTACAGTTTCCACGCCCACGGCCTCATCCCATGAAAGACTACCACACCCACTGCCCCGCACCGGATGGCGGCTACCTGTGCGCCGTGACGCGCGCAGACTGGGAGTCCGCGGCCGCCGCACCGGGAATGATTCCCTGCTTCGGCATTCACCCGTGGCACGCGCACGAGGTGGATGCTGCGGAAATTGCCTTTGACTTGGACGAGTGGCTCACGCGGCACCCCACGGCCTGCGTGGGTGAGACCGGGCTGGATGCCGCCCCGGCGCATGCCGCCACGCTGGAGGCGCAGCGCGTGCTGCTGCAGGTGCATTTGGGTGCGGCGTTCCGGCATGAACGGCTGGTACAGCTGCACGGCGTGCACGCCTGGGCGGAGATACTGGATTTGCTGAGGCAGCGGGAGTGTGCGGGCACCCTGCCCCGCGTGCTGCTCCACGCCTGGAACGGCTCGCATGAAATGGCGCGGGAATTCATCCGTCTCGGTGCGGTCTTCACCGTGGGCCTGCGGGAGCTCTCCTCCCCCAAGGCGCAGGAGCGATACGCCCGCATTCCCGCAGACCGCCTTTTCCCGGAAACGGACGGCCACCCGGAGGATATGCCGCGGGTGATGGCCCTGCTCGCCCTCATCCGCAGTGAGTTCAAGGATGCGCGCTGAAAAAAAGGGCCCGCGCGGCGGCATGCCGGGCGGGCCCTGTTCTCAAATGGTCAATCCCGTTCAGGGAATGTCGATCATGTCCTTGACGATGTGGAGAGACTCGCGCAGGACGGGGTCGATGTCGGAGGGGAAGTCCGGGGCCTCCACGAGCTCATCCTCGGGGTTGTCCGCCATGTCCATGAACTTCTCCTTGTCCTCCTTGGTGGCCAGGGGCAGCTTCTCCGCCTCCACGTCGTCCAGGTTGAGGCGGTAGATGACGAGGTTCTTCTCATCCTGCTTGGCCATCTCCTCGTAGCGCACCTTGCGCTCGGCATCGATCGCCTTCTTGCGCTCCACGAGGGTGTTGTTCTCGTCCTGGCGCTTCTGCTTGTTCAGGGAGATGGTGTTCTCCTCGAAACGCTGGTCGGCGCGGTCGGCATCCTCCTGGTAGTACTGCAGGTCCTTGTCCTGCTTCATGCGCTCCTGGCTCTTCTTGAGCACGGCGGGCAGGATGTGGGCAACGCGGTCGCTCTTCACGTAGCCGCCGGCGGAGGGGATTTCATCGTAAGGGAGCGCGTAGTCCTGCTCGCCCTCGCCAATGCGGAAGCCCTGGGTGACGGAGGGGATGACGATATCGCTGGCAACGCCCTTGAGCTGGGTGGAGGCACCGCCCACGCGGTAGAATTTCTGGGTGGTCACCTTGATGAGACCGCATCCCTCCTGGCGGGAGAAGTAGGGCATGAAGGCGGCGAGCTCGCGCGGGAGCTGCACGGTACCCTTGCCGAAGGTGGTCTTGTCACCCACGATAAGCGCACGGCCGTAGTCTGCCATGGCCCCGGCGAAAATCTCGGAGGCGGAGGCGCTGAGCTTGTTGATGAGCACCACCACCTGGCCGTTGAACATGGGCTTGCCGCTCACGGTGATCTTCTCCACCAGGCCGCGGGAATCCTTCACCTGCACCACGGGGCCGGCACCGGTGAAGAGGCCCACCATCTTGCGAACCTCCTCCAGGGAGCCGCCGCCGTTGAAGCGGAGGTCCACCACAATGCCCTGCACGCCTTCCTTGATCATGCGGCCCATGATGCGCTTCACGTCGGCCGCGCAGTGCACCTCGTTGTTGTCCAGGTCCATGTAGAAGGAGGGAAGGGTGAGGATGCCGAGCTTGTAGGTGGCGGGATTGCCGGATGCATCCTTGCCCTTCATCTCCACAATCTTGCCGCTGGCAAGCTCCTCTGACATGGGCACCACGTCTCTGGTGATGGTGACCACGCGGGATTCCCCGGTATCGGCATCCTGCACACGCATGTGGATGGGCTTGCCCGCCTTGCCGCGGATGTGGTCCACCACCTTGTCGATGCTCAGGAACATGATATCCGTCCAGTTTTCACCATCCTCGGAGACGGCCACAATGTGGTCGCCGAGCTTGAGCAGGCCGCTCTTGGCGGTGGGACCGCCCTTCACGATACCCTCAATGGTGGTGGAGCCGTCGTCGTCCGCCTTGAGGCGCGCGCCGATGCCCACGATGGAGGCCTTGAGCATGTCCTTGAAGCGCTGCTCCTCGCGGGCGCCCATGTAGTCGCTGTGCGGGTCGTACACGCGGGAAACGGCATTGAGCAGGTAGGAGACCATGTCCTCGCGGTCGGCCTCCACAAAGTCGGAGCGCATGCGCTTGAGGCGGGCGAGCATCTTGTCGTGCACGCTCATCTCCTTGGCGTTGGGGTCCGGCTTGCCCTTGGCGGCGGCAAGCTTGGCCATGTTCTCGCGGCGGCTCACCTCGGAAAGGAGCATGTCTTCCACCTGGTCCTTCCAAACCTGGTCAAGCTCGGCGGCGTTCTTGGCGCGGGGGAGCTTGCGGCGGGAGCGGGGGATGGTGCGGTCGGAATCGAAGGCGGGCAGCTTGCCGTCCATCTCCTTGATCATCTTTTCCGCCTGGGCAATGCGCTCAAGCGCCTTCTGCTGGAACACGCCGTACATGGCCTCCGCCAGCTTGGTGGTCTCACCGGTTACCAGATAGTCGCCGAAGGTGCTGCCGTACTGCTCGAAGAGCGCGTCCACGTCCTCCTGGGAGAGGAAGAGGTGCTGCGGGTCCTGCATCTGGATATAGTTTTCAAAGAACTTGGTGTACATGTCCTGCGTGAACGGGGCATGAGACACGTGGGAGCTTTGTACCAAACGGGCGAACAATTGCCCGATTTGATCGTAGTCGGGTGCGGCCTGCGCGGCCGGCACCAGGGTGCCCACGGCCAGCGCGGCTGCGGCCCCCATCATGCGCGCGCGGCGCATCCATCCGGTTATCTGGGTTTTCATCATTGGTAAAAAATGGCGGCGGCGGGGCTGCCGTCCGGGCAAACCCGGCCGCCTGTGTGGTCTATACTATGCACGCAATCCCGCCGCAGCGCCATCCTGAAATTCAGTCATGACACAATACGGCGGGAAACGCAGCGCCCCGGCAGGCGGCAGAGAGAAATGCCGCCTGCGGTGCATTACGCAAGGGGTTAGGCCTTCTTGGCGCGGCGGGGACGGTGGGCGCGCACCATGCGGCAGCCGATGCTCTCGGCGAGCTTGCGCATACCCTCCTCCAGCACGGACACGCGCTCACGGGCGGCCTTCAGGGAAGTTTCAAGCCTCTTGGCGCGGGACTTGGCCTTGCGGGCCTCCGCCTTGAGAGCGCGCAAATCCTCCTTGGAGCCGGCCTTGGTGGCCACGGCCTTGCGGCGGCCGCGGGGCTGGGGCTGGAAACGGGCGGCAATGGCATCTTCCGCCTGCTTCTTCCACAGGGAGACCAAGGTGGGAGCAATATTCTTCTCCTTGGCAATCTTTTGAATGGTTGTCTTCTTGGTGAGGACGCTGCAAATAATTTGCGTCTTCTCCGCTGGCGTATAGGTTGTATGAGTTCTAGCCATAATTAGATAGCGATTTCGCTGAACGTATTATAAAGCCTGCCATTTGCGAGCGCAAGCATTTTTTTGAAAAATATGGAAACGGCGTTTCAAAATACCCTCTTACCGCGCTTGGGAACGCCTCTCCAAGAGGATACAGGATATTTAAAACGGCTTGCGGCACAAGGAAAATCCGCCCGCACCCACAACACCCTGGCCATATCATTGGGTATCTGGCAGCAAGTGCGGGAACCTTCCAAATTATTATTTAACCAAAATGAAAGGATTTCTTGACATCGTTGTAAAGGCGTGGTAACTTGCCCTGTGGGCTACCAGCCCTGCATCACCCTGTACAAGAAAAACGTCATGTTCAAGAAACACCGCACGCGCGCCCTGGCAACGGGATTGGGAATAGCCGCAGCAGCCGTTATGAGCAGCTGCGGGGAAGACAGCAGTAAGGGAACGGAACAAACGGCGGAGCAAGCACCCGCAGAACCGGCTGCGCAAACAGCCGCCCCGCAGGAGGAACCGCAACCGGCACCCCAGCCCGTGGCGCAGCCTCAGCCAGCGCCTGCGCCCCAAGTGCAGGAACCGGCACCGCAACCAACGCCCCCTGCCCCCGCCGCGGTAGAGGAGGAAGACACGGCCGAAGAAGTGACGGAAGCCGAAGCCACGCCCGTGCCGGCCATCCCCGCGAACATCAGCATCCCCCAGCCGCCTGCCAATGCGCCTGATGCCGTGCAGAAACTGCACAAGGCGGCAGTAGACGGCGACATGGCGGCCCTCAACAACCTGGGTGTGCTCTACGCGCACGGCACAGGGGTGGAGAAGGATGCGCAAAAGGCGTTCTCCTGCTACTACCTGGCGGCAGAGGGAGACGACGCGGAGGCTCAGTTCAACCTGGCCCGCTGCTATGTGACCGGGCAAGGCATTGCCGCCAACGCTCAGGAATTCTTCAAGTGGTGCAACAAGGCGGCACTCAACAACCAGGTGGATGCCCAGTACATGCTCGGCATCTGCTACCGCGACGGCCGCGGCGTGCAGGCCAACACCATTGACGCCAAGCGCTGGCTGCAGCGCGCCACCGCCCAGGGCAGCGAAGGTGCCGCGCGGGCGCTTTTCGCCATCGAGCACCCTGGCAAGACCTACCCCGGAGACAAGCCGCAGGTGGCGGCAGCCCCGGCTCAGCCGGCCACCACCGTGGAAAAGGCCGCCCAGGGAACAACCGCCACCACCAGCCTGGCAACCACCACCAAGAAACCCAAGCCCGCTCCCGTGGCGGCGGAGACACCCAAACCTGCCCCCGCTCCCGTGGCGGTGGAAACTCCCAAACCTGCCCCCGCCCCCGTGGCGGTGGAAACTCCCAAGCCCGCACCAGCGGCAGGGAACGACAGTGACTACCACATCCTGGCCAAGGGGGAATCCCCCGCATCCGTAGCCAAGAAATACAAGATTCCGCTGAAGAAGCTCATGGAAATCAACCACTTCACGGACAAGGATGTGCGCCGCCTGCAGATTGGCCAGAAAATCAAGATTCGTCCCTAAGGAAATGTACCATGTACAACGTACAATGTACAAATGGTAGTTTATGGAATTGACCTCCGAGCAGGAGAAGCGCGTACTGGCGCTCTTCGGCAAACGCGAGTGGAGGTCCGCCCAGCGTGATTTGCTCTCCCTGGCCTTGCGCGGGGAGAACGCTCTGGGCGTGCTGCCCACCGGGCACGGCAAGAGCCTGTGCTACCAGGCGGCGGCCGTGCTGCTGGGCGGCGTGAGCGTGGTGGTTTCCCCGCTCATCGCGCTCATGCGCGACCAATGCGAGTCCCTCACCAAACTGGGCATTGAAGCGGCGCGCTTCGACTCCACGCTGGAAGACGGCGAAAAGGCGCGCGTGTTGCGCGCTGCGTCCACCGGAAAGCTGCGCCTGTTGTTCGTGGCCCCGGAATCCCTGGAAAACTACGCGCTGCAGGAAGCGCTTGCCGCCGCTCCGCTCTCCCTCTTTGTGGTGGATGAAGCCCACTGCGTCTCCGAATGGGGGCACAGCTTCCGCCCGGATTACCTTCGGCTCGCGCAGTGGGCGGCGCAGCGCCCGTTCCGCAGTGTGATGGCGCTCACCGCCACAGCCACCACCCGTGTGCAGCGGGATTTGGCGCACACCTTCCGCATCGCCCCGCAAAACATCATCACCCTGCCCCCCTACCGCCCGAACATCACACGCATTGCCGCCTCACCGGCTGACCGCTTTGCCGCGCTCGTGGAGTTCCTCTCCGCAGACAGCGGCGCGCACCTGCCCGCCATCGTCTACTGCCGCGCCCGCAAGGAGACGGAGGCCCTGGCCGCGCGTTTGGCAGAAGCAGGCTTCCGCGCCGCCGGATACCACGCCGGGCAACCCGCCGAGCTGCGGGAAAAGCTTCAGGACGACTTCCTTGCCAACAACCTGCAGGTGCTCACCGCCACCATCGCCTTCGGCATGGGGGTGGACAAGCCGGATGTGCGCTCCGTGGTGCACTACTGCGTGCCCGGCTCACCGGAATCATACCTGCAGG
Organism: Akkermansia sp.; assembly: GCA_045641125.1. GTDB lineage: Bacteria > Verrucomicrobiota > Verrucomicrobiia > Verrucomicrobiales > Akkermansiaceae > Akkermansia. Next base: position 11,641 of record JAZUGI010000119.1, on the reverse strand, counting down.
AGAGCGGCCGCGCCGGGCGGGACGGTGCCCCTTGCACCAGCCTGGTGCTGCTCAACGCTGCGGACATATTGGTCGCCCGCAACCGCATCCGCGCGGCAGAGCCGGATGCGGAGGGCGTGCTGCGCAGCGCGCGCTGGCTGCTCCCCGCCGCCCGCAGGGTTGTCTCCTTCTGGGAGCTCACCACCTCTTGCGATGTGCCGGAGGACGTGCCCCAGCGCGTCCTGCAGAAGCTTGAAGACATGCACGCCGTGGAAGCGGAATGCTACGGCAGCAAATATTACAAGGTGAAGCCGCTTTTCCCGCTAGGCACCATTCTGGACGGACGGGATGCCGCGGAATCCGCCCGCCTGCAATGGCTGGATTCCCACCGCGAGGGCGAAGTGGAGGATGCCGCAGACGCTTGGGATTGCAGCTACGAAGAGGCCATGGAGCAGCTGCGCGAATGCGAAACCGCCGGGGAGTGGAAGCTCACCCTCCGCCAGCAGGCCGTCTCTATCCACGCCACGGGCCCCGCAGATGCACGGGATGTGGCCGCAGAGCTCTCCGCCTCCTACGCCCGCCGCCGGGAGGCGGACCTGGCGCGCCTGGACACCCTGCTGCACATGCTCACCGCAGAAACATGCATCAACGATGCCCTGCAGCGCTACTTTGCGGATGAACCCATGCCCCCCTGCCGGCACTGCGGTGCCTGCCTGGGTTGCAGCCCCGCCCTGCCGCCGCAGGAACCGCCCCCGCCCTGCCCGCCCGCATGCGGAGACGGGGACGAGATGCCGGGATTCGACCGCGAGGCGCAGCGGCGCCGCTTCCTGCTGGGTATTGCCTCCCCCGGCATCATGGCCCGCCGGCTCTGGGCGCACCCCCTCTACGCCTCCCGCACGGGCACCCCTTGGGATAAACTCTGAACCGCGCGTTTTTAGGGTTGACGAAACGGGGGCGCGGTCATAGAATGTGCGGCGTTATGAAGACACCTGTAACCGTAACCGTGACCGGCGCCGCCGGCAACATCGCCTATTCCCTGCTGTTCCGTATCGCCGCCGGCGAAATGCTGGGCGCAGACCAGCCCGTCATCCTGAAGCTCCTGGAAATCCCCCCGTGCCTGGACAAGCTGCACGGCGTGGTGATGGAGCTTGAAGACTGTGCATTCCCGCTGGTGCAGGGCATCGTGGCCACGTCCGACCCCGCAGAGGCGTTCAAGGATGCCAACTGGTGCATGCTGGTGGGCTCCGTTCCCCGCAAGGACGGTATGGAGCGCAAGGACCTGCTGGGCATCAACGGCAAGGTCTTCGTGGGCCAGGGCCAGGCCATTGCCGCCAACGCCGCCAAGGATTGCCGCGTGTTCGTGGTGGGCAACCCCTGCAACACCAACTGCCTCATCGCCGCCCTCCACGCCGAGGGTATGGACAAGAAGAACTTCTACGCCATGACCATGCTGGACGAGTACCGCGCCAAGAGCCAGCTCGCCGCCAAGGCCGGCGTGCCCGTCTCCGCTGTCACCAACATGACCATCTGGGGCAACCACTCCTCCACCCAGTACCCGGATTTCACCAACGCCAAGATCAACGGCAAGCCCGTGACCGAGGTCATCACCGACACCGAGTGGCTCAAGGGTGAGTTCATCAAGACCGTGCAGCAGCGCGGCGCCGCCATCATCAAGGCCCGCGGCGCTTCCTCCGCCGCTTCCGCCGCCAACGCCGCCCTCATGAGCGTGCGCAACCTCACCACCCCCACCAAGGAGGGTGACTGGTACTCCGTGTGCTCCTACACGGACGGCACCAAGTACGGCCTGCCCGCCGGCCTCATCTGCTCCCAGCCCACCCGCACCAACGCGGACGGCACCGTGAGCATTGTGGAGGGTCTGGAGCTGGACGAGTTCTCCCGCGAGAAGATTGCCGCCTCCTGCAAGGAGCTTCAGGAAGAGAAGGACGCCGTCTCCCACCTGTAAAGATTCCTGCAACGGATGATTCCCGAACCGCCCGGCAGCACGCCGGGCGGTTCTTTTTGTGCATTGCACGCGCTTGACCTTTGCGCGCGGATGCGGTATATTGCCACTATGCCCGTACCCCAAAACACCATCGCCATCATCTTTGACTACGACCACACGCTCAGCCCGCACAACATGCAGGAGGACACCATCTTCCCGGAATTCGGCATCGATTCCGCCTCCTTCTGGCACAAGTGCAACGAGCGCAGCCGCCTGGAGGGCTGGGACGGCGAGCTCAGCTACATGAAGGAGCTGCTGGACGAATTGAGCATGGACGGCGTGAGCAACGCCCGCCTGCGCGAACTGGGCAAGAAGCTCACCTACTACCGCGGCGTGGAGGATTTCTTCCGCACCTTCCCCGCCAAGGCACTGCGCCCGGAGCACGGCCACGCGGGGATTCACGTGGAGTTCTACATCATCTCCAGCGGCTTGCGCAGCATCCTGGAAGGCTCCTCCATCCACCCCTTCATGCGGGAGGTCTTCGCCTGCGAATTCAGCGAATCCAGCGGCTGCATCAACTTCCCCAAGCGCGTGATCTCCCACACCACCAAAACCCAGTTCCTCTTCCGCATCAACAAGGGAATGCTCAGCTACGCGGAAGATGTGAACGACCACGTGGACCACGAGTTGCGCCCCATCCCCTTCCAACACATGATCTACATAGGAGATGGACCCACGGACGTGCCGTGCTTCACGGTCATGCGCCAGCAGGGCGGGCACAGCGTGGCCGTCTACAACCCGGATGACACATCGCTGGCCAGCTTCCGCAAGTGCTACAACCTGAAAACGGACCAGAGGCGCGTGGACTTCTTTGCCCCGGCAGACTACACGGAAGACAGCCACCTGTACTTCATCCTGCGTGAAACCGTGAACCGCATCGCAGATTCCATCCTGCACGACCAAAAGGCGGAAATCAGCGCCGGAACATTCGCCGCACCGAAATTGTAAGCCATGGAGCCCAACCGCAAAACCGTGCCCACGCCGTTCCAGAAGAACCTGTGCTGGGCGGCGCTCACCGGGCTTGCGCTGGTGGTGCTGGTGGGTATCATCCTGGGTTTCCTGTATGGTTTGGGGGCACTGTTCATGGCATTGCAGCCGGTACTGCTGCCGGTGGTGGTGGCAGGTATCCTGGCATACCTGCTCTCGCCGGTGGTGGGATGGGTCACCCGGCGCATCCACTCCCACATAGCCGCCATCATCCTGGTGATGCTCGGCGCGGGCGTGCTGGTGGCGGGCATCGGCTATTCCGTGATTCCGCGCGCCGTGGAACAGGGCGGCCAGCTGGTGGCAGACCGCGAGCAAATCTTCAAGAGCGCCGTGGCCACCGCACAGGAGGAGCTGGAAACCAACAGGCTCCTCCAGAACTCCGTGGACATGGCCTACAACAAGGCTCTCAAGGACGCCCGCGCCGCAGAGCTTCCCCAAGAGGACTACTGCCGCATGCTGCAGGCGCAGGACCATACAGGCAAGCTCATTGCCGCATGCAACTACTACTCCGACTTTTTCACGGAAAAAGCCATCGACTGGTTGACGGCGGGCACGCGCGCGGTGGGCAAGGTGGGCCTCATCATCGTGGGCACCTGCATGGTGCCGGTCTTCCTGTTCTACTTCCTGCTGGAGGGTGAGGCCATCAAGCGCAACTGGCACCGCATCATCCCGATACAGCGCTCCCTGTTCCGCGACGAGCTGGTGAAAACGCTCCAGGATATCAACGACTACATCGTCTCCTTCGTGCGCGGGCAGATGCTGGTGAGCCTCATCGACGGCGCGCTGCTGGCCATCGCCCTCAAGGTGGCGGGGCTGCCGTACGCCGTCACCATCGGCACCGTGGCCGCCCTGCTGGGCATCATCCCCTACATCGGCATGATCAGCACCTGGATTCCCGCCGTGCTCATCGCCTGGTTCTCCTCGCATGATGTCAACATGGTCATCATCGTCTCCGCCATCTTCTTTGCCGTGAGCCAGCTGGACGGCTGGCTCATCCAGCCGCGCGTGGTGGGCAGCCGCCTGAAGATGCACGACATCACGGTGATGTTCTCCGTGCTGTTCTGGAGCTATGTTCTGGGCGGCGTGGTGGGAGCCCTGCTGGCGGTGCCGCTCACAGCCGCCATCAAGGTGATATTCACGCGCTATGTCTGGAAAAGCCTGGACCGCCAGGGCGGCGGCAAGGCGAGCGTTTGACTTGACAAACCGGGGGCGTGCTGGTATGTTCTGCGGCCGTGGAAACGAAGAAGATACCGCTGCTGACCCTGCCGACGAGCGACTACGAACAGATGGTTGGCATGAGCAACACGCGCCTGATAGGCGTGCTGCGCAGCGCGGTGCTCACCCCGGAGCGCATCGGCCGCTTTTCCCCGCGCCCGCCGGAGGAGCATGATGCCTACACGGTGCGCCACCGCACCAACTGCATCGACATTCTCCTGTACCGGGAGGGCGCAGAGGTGTTCCACATCAAGTTTGTGGCGGCGGAGGAATATTGATACCGCGCGCGGCCATCAATCCTCGAACGCCAGGGTGATGCTCTCCCCGTCCTTGGGGATGTGGGTTTCCGCAAAAATGCGGCAGGCGTAGTCCTTGAAATGCTGCGGATTGGGCATGGAGGGGCTGAAATGCGTGAGCCACAGGCGTTTCACGCCGCCTGCATCCACCGCCAGCCGGGCGGCCTCCGCAAAGAGCATGTGCCGGTTTTCCAGCGCCTTGAGCTGCATGTCCACATCACCGTACATGCCCTCGCACACAAAGAGGTCGGAATCCTTGGCCGCCGCAGAGATGGCGGGAACCGGGCGCGTGTCCGTGCAGTAGGTCACCTTCAAACCGGGGCGCGGCGGTCCCATCACCATGTCCGGCGTGTAGGTCACGCCGTCCTGCTCAATGGTTTCGCCCTTCTGCAGGTATCGCCAAAGCTGTAGCGGAATGTTGCGCTCGCGCGCGGCAACGGGGTCGAACTTCCCCGCGCGCTCCAGGGAGAGGCTGTAGCCGTAGCAGATGACGCCGTGCAGCACCTTGAAGGCGTGGATGCGGCAGCCCTGGAAATCCAGGTATTCGTCCTGCTTGGTAATCTCTGTGGTGGTGATATTGAACGGCAGGTTGGGAGCAATCACGCGCAGGGCGTTCACCACGCGCTCCGTACCGGCGGGGCCCACAATGCGCAGCTCCTCCGTGCGCCCCATGTTGCCCATGGTGAGCAACAGGCCGGGCATGCCGCTCACATGGTCCGCATGCAGGTGCGTGAGCAGCACCATATCCACCGGTTTCAGGCTCATCCCCGCCTCCTGCGCGGCTATCTGCGTACCCTCGCCGCAGTCAATGAGCACGGCATGCCCCTGGTAGCGCACCATCAGCGAGGTGAGCCACCTATTGGTGAGCGGCAGTGTGCCGCCGGTTCCCAGCAGGCATATATCCAACACGGCGGCAACAGTCTGCCACACACACCGCTCCTTTTCAAGTTCAATTTGCATTGCCGATTGCCCATTTTTCTTGAAAGCGGCGTATTGCCTTGCACTGCGGGCTGGGTTTGCTACAATGGGGGAACAGTCCATGTGGGGATACATCATCAGGAGGTTGATGCTCATACCGGTCACGCTGGTAGGGGTGACGTTTCTGGTGTTCTGCCTGACACGCATGGTGCCCGGCGGCCCCGTGGACCGCATTTTGCAGGAGCAGGCGATAGGCGCGCTGGCGGGAGACAAGGCCGTGGGCGGCGCGGAAAAGGCAATCGGGGATGACGAGGTGGAAAGGCTGGAGGAGATGTTCAACCTGCAGGAGCCGATGCTGAAGGGCTACCTGCAGTGGCTGGGCGTGCTGCCCCGCAAGGTGCAGATTTCCAAGGTGGAGCTGGGGGATGACAACCGGGCGCGCCTGCACCTGGTGCACGCGGACGGGCGCGCGGGCGTGCTGAATGTGCGGCGCGAGGGCGATATGGTGGTGGGCCAGGTTCAGGATTGGTGGGTGCCGGAGGGCTGGATTCTGGAGGCGGAATCCCCGCACGAGCGCGCGCTGCGCTGGGCCGAGCGCCACCATGTGGAAGACCCCGCGGCCATTGCGCGGCAGGAGGCTTCCCCCGCCCTGCGGCGCTGGCGCGCGGTGGCGTACAGAAAGGTGTTCGATGGCGTGCTGCAGGGCAACCTGGGGCGCTCCTACAAGTACAACGAGCCCGTGACAGCCATGATGCTGGACCGCCTGCCCGTCTCCCTGTACCTGGGGCTGCTGGGGGCAATCATCACCTATCTGGTGAGCATACCGCTGGGGGTGGTGAAAGCCATCCGCCACCGCGGGCTGTTCGACAGCCTGAGCAGCATCCTCATCTTCACGGGCTATGCGGTACCCGGCTTTGCGCTGGGTGCGGTGCTGCTGGTGTACCTGGGTGCGCGGCTGGAGTGGTTCCCGCTGTACGGGCTCACGAGCCCGGGCTTTGCAGCCATGCCGCTGGCGGAGCAGGTGCGGGATTTGCTGAGCCACACGGTGCTGCCGCTGCTCTGCTATGTGGTGTCCACCTTCGCCATGACCACCATGATGATGAAGAACAACCTCATGGACAACCTGTCGGCGGACTACGTTCGCACGGCGGTGTCCAAGGGGCTCTCCTTCAAGCAGGCGGTGTGGAGGCACGCGTTCCGCAACTCGTTCATCCCGATAGCATCCACCCTGGGCGGGGTGGTGAGCACGGTGGTGGGCGGCTCCCTGCTCATTGAGCGCGTGTTCGATATCCAGGGCTTCGGCATGCTGAGCTTCCAGGCGCTCATGGACAAGGACTACTCGCTCATCATGGGCACGCTCCTGTTCACCTCCGTTATCATCATTGTGGGCAACCTGCTTTCCGACCTGCTGGTGGCCTGCATAGACCCCCGCGTGAAATTCGAATGAAGAAGAACCTGACAGCACTGGCACTTATCCTGGCGGCGGTTGCCGGCGGGTGGGCGGAGCTTTGCGGCTGGCAGATTCCCACCATTTCCTGGGCGTTCACGGCAAGCCGAGAGGTTCCCCTGCTGCACTGCGCGGCAGGGAACTGCCCGTGGCTGGCGGCGGACGGCGCGCTGCACTGGTTCGGCTGGCTGTGCATGCTGGGGCTTTTGGCTGCAGGCCTGTACCTGCTGAGCCGCAGGAGGGAGGACATGCGCCTTTCCCCGCAAAACGCGCAGCGGTGGCAGCGCTTCCGCAGCATGGGGCGCGGGTTCTGGTCCCTGGTGGTGCTGGCGGGCATTGTGCTGCTGGCTGCGCTGGACCAATGCCTGGTGGGCCACCGCGCGCTGGCGGTGAAATATGAGGGGGAGTGGTATTTCCCGGCGTTCACGCGGGCGGTGATTCCGGCCTCCACCTTCGGGGTGGAGGGTGTAGACGGTCTCGCGGAGGCCAACTACCGCCAAATGGCGCGTGAGGCGGGCGAACCCGGCGCGGCGGAACGCGTTATCATGCCGCCCGTGCCGTACGAGCCCACCATGGATGCCGTGCCCTTCCCCAGAGAACCCCTCTCCTACCACCACGGCACGCTCTACGAACCGGACGGTGCCACCCGCTACAACGGGCTGGCATGCCGATTCCACCCCAACGGCACCATGCACCTGCGCCAGCGTTTCCGTGACGGCCGCCCGGACGGCTACGCACGGGGATGGGCATCCAACGGGCGAGAGCTGTACGCCGCACGCTTCGAAAACGGGGAGCTGAAAGAGGAGCGTTTCACCGGCAGCGGGGACGTGCAGAAATTCCTGCGCGCCACCACCCCGGAGCAGTTCTGCCGCGTGCACTACCACCCCGCACCTCCGCTGGCCGACGGCCACCTGCTGGGCACCGACAGCCAGGGCGCGGATATCCTGGCCTACCTGTACGGCGGGCTGCAGGTCAACATCAAGGCCGCGCTGTTCTACCTGCCCGTCATCTACACGGTGGGTCTCACCATGGGCATGCTCATGGGCTACCTGGGCGGGCGGTTCGATTTGTTCACGCAGCGCGGCATCGAGATTGTCTCCCAGCTGCCCTTCCTGTTTGTGGTGATGATCTTGTCGGACCTGGTGCCGGCAGAGCTGCGCGGGTTGATTCTCACCCTGGGGCTCATGGCCATCTTCGGGTGGATGCAGATGACCTACCTCATCCGCACGGCCACCATGCGGGAGAAGACGCGCGACTACGTGGCCGCCGCCCGCACCATGGGTGCCGGCACCTTCTACATCATGCGCCGCCACATCCTGCCCAACCTCATCAGCATCATCGTCACCCTCGTGCCCTTCAGCGTGGCCGCGGTCATCCTCTCCCTCACCTCGCTGGACTACATGGGATTCGGCCTGCCGGAAACCTACGCAAGCTGGGGGCGCCTGCTCAACGACGGCTTGTCCAAGCTCTCCTGCCCGTGGGTGGTGTCCTCTGCGTTCTGCGCGCTGGTGCTCGTCCTGCTGCTGGTCACCTTCATCGGGGAGGCGGTAAGGGAGGCGTTCGACCCGCACCGCCACAGCCATTATGAATAAGCGCATTTCCAAGAACGCCCTGCTGAGGGCGCTGCTGCCGCTCCTGCTCTGCTGCGGGTGCGGGGAGGGTGTGCGCAGCGGCGCTGAATGGCAGCCGCCGGCGGACGACACCATGCCTCCCGCCTTTGCAGAGGCCGAGAACGTGCCGGACTACATGCGCGCCTGGCGCATGCCGGAGGGGTTCCAGGGCTTCACCGCACGCTGGAACGCCACCGTGCAAGAATACATTGACCGCCAGCTGGAAACGCAGGGCGCGGAGCTGGCGGATGCCCTGAACGCCTGCGCCGTTCCCCTGCCCTGCGGCGCCGCCTACACGGCGGCGCAAACGCGTGCGCTCTCTGCGGCAGAGGCCGTTTCCGCCTTCCTGCGCCGCCGCGGGGAGGGTGACTACCTGCGCTATCTCCCGGAGGATGCCCTGCCCGGCAACCTGGACTGGCAGGACGGCGCGGACGAGCCGGAGATTGGCGATCCGCAGGCGCTGAAGGGCGGCACGCTGCGGCTCGGCCTGCAGCGCTCCTTCCCCAACACCCTGCGCCTCTTCGGCCCCAACAGCAACAACGCCACCCGCCGGTACATCTACGATGACATCACCCTGCCGCTGGTGCGCCTGCACCCCGCCACCGGGCACATCATTCCCGGCACGGCGGACCGCTGGGCCGTCTCCGCAGACGGGCGCACGGTGTTCTTCCACATAGACGAGGCGGCACGCTTCTCCAACGGCTCCAAGCTCACCACGCGGGATGTGCTCACCGCGCTGTACGTGCGCACCTCTCCCCACGGATCGGAGCCCTTTTTCGCGGACCTGTACAAGAACTCGTACTCCCACATCACCTTCTACGGCAACAACACGGTGGCCGTAACCCTGAGCACCGCGCGCCCGTACGCCCCGTTCTACGCCGCCGTCTCCACGGATTGCACGGCGTTCTACGCCGAGTACGCGCCGGACTACGCCACACGCTACCAGTGGCGCGTGGCTCCCACCACGGGCGGGTACACCGTGGACACGGATTCCCTGGTGATGGGGCACAGCCTCACCATGAAGCGCGTGAAGGACTGGTGGGCGGCAGACCGCAAGTTCACACGCCACTCCTGCAACGTGGACCGCATCTCCTACGCCTTCATCACTGAGCCCTCCAAACTGCGAGAACTTTTCCGCGTGGGCGAGATCGACGTCTTCTCCGCCCGAGATGCCGATTTCTGGTACGAGGGGCTGGAAATTGACCCCGTGCGCCGCGGGTTCATCCAGCGCGTGCATTTCAGCAACATGTGGCCGCGCAACTGCTTCGGCTTCCACCTCAACTGCTCCGCACCGCCCTTCAACGACCGCAACATGCGCCTCGGCTTCCACCACGCGCTCAACATCCGCCACGTCATCGACACCATCTTCCGCGGCGATTTCTCTCGCGCAGGGTCGTACTTCGGCGGGTTCGGCAAGTACACGGACTCCAGCATCCGCGCCCTGCCGTACTCCCCGGAGCGCGCACGCGCCTACTTTGCACGCGCCGGGTACACAGAGGAGGGACCGGACGGCATCCTCTGCAAACCGGACGGCACCCGCCTGCAGCTGGTGGTGAGCTCCCGCATCGACCCGCTCTACTCCAACTGCATGAACATGCTGCGGGAGGATGCCGCCGCCTGCGGCCTGGACCTCCGCATGGAGCAGATGGACGACACCGTGTTCTACCTGAAGGTGAAGGAGCGCCAGTACAGCGCGGCCATCTGGTCCTGGGGCTTCACCCCGCCCCTGCCGGATGCCTCCGCCTTCTTCCTCTCCTCCTACGCCTACAACGCGGACGGCACGCCGATCACCGGCACCAACAACATCACCGGCACCAATTCCCCCTCGCTTGACCGCGCCATCATTGCCGCGCAAACCGCCGGCACGGAGGAAGAGGCCGTGCCCGCCCAGCACCGCGTGCAGCAGCTCATTGCCGCCACCGCCGCGTGGGTGCCCGGCTGGACCACCACCTACTGGCGCTTTGCCCAGTGGCGCTGGCTGCGCTGGCCGGACACGCCCGGCTGCCGCTTCTGCCCGCCCATCTATTTCGACCCGCTGGACAGCCACCTCTACTGGGTGGATGAGAAGATAAAGGAGGACACCCTCAACGCGCGCCGCAGCGGCGGTGCCTTCCCGGAGCAGGAAATCGTCATTCCCCTGCCGCCGGAATCGCAATCATGAACGAAACCTCTCCAAACGTGCTGGAAGTGCGCCACCTCACCGCCGCCTTTGAACGCGGCGGAAACCTACTGGCCGCCGTGGACGATGTGAGCTTCAACGTGCCCCGCGGCAAGTGCGTGGGCATTGTGGGGGAGAGCGGCTGCGGCAAGAGCGTGACCGCCATGAGCATTGTGCGCCTGCTGCCGCAGCCCGCCGGGCACATCACCGCAGGGCAGGTGCTCTTCAAGGGTGAGGATGTGTTGCAGATGCCACCCAAGCGCCTGCAGGAGGTGCGCGGCGGCGGCATAGGCGTGATTTTCCAGGAGCCCATGAAGGCCCTCAACCCCGTGCATACCATCGGCTCCCAGATTGCGGAAACCCTCATGCTGCACCGCGGATTGGGTGAGGATGAGGCGTGGCAGGAAAGCATCCGCCTGCTGGAGCGCGTGCGCATTCCCGCCGCTGACCGCCGCGTGTGGGAATACCCAGGCTCCCTCTCCGGCGGCATGCGCCAGCGCGTCGTGCTCGCCATGGCCATCGCCTGCCGCCCGGAGCTCGTGATTGCAGACGAGCCCACCACCGCGCTGGATGTCACCGTGCAGGACCAGGTGCTCTCCCTGCTGCGCAAACTGCAGCGGGAGGACGGCACCTCCACCCTGCTCATCACGCATGATCTGGGCGTGGTGGCGCAAAACTGCGACCGCGTGCTGGTCATGTACGCCGGGCGCGTGGTGGAAAGCGCGGACGCGGCGGAACTGTTCGCCCACCCGGTGCATGCCTACACCCGCGCGCTGCTGGCCTCCATGCCGCGTGCGGAATACGCCCGCAAATCCCACCTGCCCGCTATTCCGGGCAACGTGGCCTCCCTGGCGGAGCATGTGCCCGGCTGCCGCTTCTGCCAGCGCATGGGCGTAGACCCCGCCTCCCTCACCCAGCGCCCACCCATGCAGGAAATCTCCCCCGGCCACTGGGTTCAAGCCTGCCCCAGATGCACTCAGGGTTGATTGCCCCCGAAGGAGGCGCCATCCAAATGGCCCCATGCATGCG